>JAYSQG010000119.1:0-1598 GCA_043721685.1 Saprospiraceae bacterium
AAGACTCCACAAATCCGATTCCGAAGTTTATTTATGAACGTGAATGGCGTGTCACTTACCGAGATATGCTCATTGCTTCTGAACAACTTTTGGAAGGCAGTTTGCCGCCCAAAGGCAGAATGACAGATGGCACAGTGGGCGTTACGGTTGCGGACAATATTGCAAGAGATATGCGAGCAACGATAGGCTCAAAAATTACTTTCAATGTCCAAGGTGCGTTAATAAACACAACAATTACAGGCATTAGAAAGGTGGATTTTAACCGCGTTCAAACCAATTTTCTCATTTTGTTTCCAACAGGCATTTTGGAAGCTGCGCCACAATTTGATGTCGTTATTACTCGTGTCGAATCGGCAGAACAATCGGCAAAATTCCAACAGCAATTGGTCAAAAACTACCCCAATGTCTCTGTTGTGGACTTGACACAGATTTTGAAAACGGTTGACGAAGTCTTGTCAAAAATCTCTTTTGTCATTCGTTTTATGGCATTATTCAGCATTTTGACGGGTTTAATGGTTTTAATTAGTTCCGTTTATTTGTCAAAATATCAACGTGTTAGAGAATCTGTTTTGTTACGAACCATAGGCGCAAGCCGTCGCACAATATTGACAATCAATGGATTAGAATACCTTTGGCTCGGCAGTTTAGCGACATTGACAGGCATCGGTTTGTCCTTGATTTCAGGTTATGGCTTGGCAAAATTTGTTTTCAAAATTCCTTTCACAATTGATTGGTTACCGCTTTTAGCGACCCCCCTCAGTATAACGGCATTGGTCGTCATCATTGGGCTTGTAAGTACGCGAAAGGTGGTGAGCGAATCGCCTTTGGAGGTGTTGCGGCAAGAGGTGTGAGTTAGATAGTTGGTGTTAAAAAATAAAAAAACAGCCATTTCTTGTCGAGGAATGGCTGTTTTTTGTAGGTGATAGTGTTATTTTTTACCCTTCCCCTTCCAATCCGCCCGCCGTTTTTTCATCTCATCCAATTCCTTATTTTTATGCAATTCAATTTTTTGACCCAACAAACCGCGAATCACAACGGAGGCACATACACCACCAAAAGCGGCAGGAATATAGGAAATCGTACCATAAGCCGACTTCTTGAAATTAGAACCGTCAGTCATCATCAAAGAGTCTTTTGGTGCAGGTTCGTCGCTGAAAACAGTGATTAAGCCACGTCTGACACCTTTTTTCTTCAATCTTTTGCGGATTTTCAAGGCAAAATGGTCTGTATAAGTATCGTAGAGGTCGGCTACTTTAATACGTGTCGGGTCCATTTTGCCGCCTGCACCCATCGAACTGACGATGTTCAAGCCATTTTGTTTAGCGGACATAATCAAATACAATTTAGGCGAAATGCTGTCAATGCAATCCATCACGTAGTCGTATTTGGCTGCTTGACAAATTTCCTCTGCCATGTCGGGCGTTAAAAAGTCTTTGCGCACATGAAGAATGATTTCAGGATTTATAGCCGCCAACCTTTCTGCCATCCATTCTGCCTTTGAAACACCATGATTAGTCGCCAAAGCGGGTAATTGACGGTTACGATTGGTGGGGTCAACCACGTCGCCATCCACAATGGTCATTTCGCCAACACCAGCG
>JAYSQG010000120.1:0-3896 GCA_043721685.1 Saprospiraceae bacterium
GAAATGGAAAATTGTCGAATCGAACAGTGGCGTTGAGTCCTATTTTCACTTTTCCAGAATTGGCAATCGGCATGGTCGCTTGACAAAATACTTTTGATGACCCCTCAGTAGGAACTATCGTTAAGACTTCTTCTCCTGCATTTATCGCTTGTTTTTCTGCCCAAACCTTGGACAAAGTCACTTTTCCGCTTATTGGTGCGATGAGAAGGTTTGTTTTCTTCCATTCGGCTATGGCACTCAATGTGCGGTGGATGTCTTCTGCGAGGGTCGTTTGTTGGGTGTTCGTATTGTCGCTTTTGGTTTGCGAGAGGTCGCTGATTTGGCTGTCTATTTGCTTGATTTGCATATCGTTTTGTATAAAAGTGGCTTCAGAAGTAGCTATTTGGCGGCGTTGTAGGAGGAGTTGAGATTCAAATTTTTCAAAATCCATATCCGAAATCACCCCCTCAGTATGAAGTTGTTTTTGGCGGTTGAAATCACGTTCTGCGAGGGCGAATTCTTTTGTTTGAATGTCTTTTTGTTTCATCAGGTTTTGGTTCATCGCACGCAGCCCTTCTATTTGGTTTTGCAAATGCGTGATTTTAGTTGCCACACCGTTTTTATGGATAAAATAGTCGTAAGTCTTGGCGTTTTGCATCAAAGTGGAGTAAACGCCTTGTAGCCCCCCGACCTTCAGAGGAAGCCCCCCGACCCCCAAAGTGGGAGAACCGCTTTCGAGCAGCGCGGAAAGCGATACGCCCCCTCCGGGGGTTGGGGGGGTGGCAAGGAGTATTTTTTCCAACTTTAACACATCTTGCCAATCGGCTGTATTTTCTAAAACAGCTAAAAGTGACCCCTCAGTAACGGACTGATTTTCATGGACAAAAAAAGCGGTGATGCGGTTGCTCGATTGTGCCATGATGCGAATAGGTGGGTTTTCGGTTGTCAATACCACGCGGCAGGTGACGATGTCGGGATATTCGATGAGGTAACTCAAAGTCAACAAAATACTGAAAAAGACAGCGACCACGATGATGCCATACCGTGTCATCCACGACGGCGGATTGCCGAGTAAGTAAAGGGTTTCTTCGTGTTCGGAGAGGCGGATGTCTTCTGGATTTGTGATTAATTTTGGCATTTGTTGATTGTTTTTTGTATTTTTGTCTTATGAAAAAGATTGAAGAATATATTGAAAAAAGGAAAAACCTGTTTTGGTCTGTCGGCAAAAACCAGCGAAAAGACATCAGCGAAATACTATTGGTTGAGACCATTCTCAATTATGGTACGCTCGAAGATGTGCGAGAATTGATTGCACTTGTTGGATTGAAGCAAGTAGCAACCATTTTTTTCAACAACACCCAAGACCAAATGCGACACAATTACTTTCCTGAAGTAGAAAATTTCTTTCGCCTTTATTTCCAACGCCATGCACGATAATATTTTGTCAATTGAACAAAAACAATTGCTGCCTTTTATCCAAAGTTTCAAAAAAGAATACTACTTGGTGGGTGGCACTGCTGTCTCTTTGCAGATAGGGCATCGAGAATCTATTGATTTTGACCTGTTCAAATTCGGAAATGTTCAGCCACAAAAAATAGCCCAACGTTTACAAACTTTTGGTTGGGACTATCAATTGATTCACAAAAATGAAGAAGGTTTCCATATCATTGTGAATGATGTGAAAGTGACTTTTTTTCAATATCCGTTCACCATTTTGACTGCCCAAAAGTATGAAAGCATAAAAATGCCCGATTTATTGCACCTGGCTGCCATGAAAGCCTACGCTTTGGGCAGACGTGCCAAATGGAAAGATTATGCCGATTTGTACTTTATCTTCAAAGACTACCACTCCGTAGAAGAAGTATCTGCCAAAGCATCCGAAATTTTTCAAGGACTATTCTCGCCCAAACTGTTCAAACAACAACTCTGCTACTTCAAAGGCATCAACTATATGGAAGAAATCACTTACTGCATTGACCCTGTTTCTGACGATACCATTAAAGAGTATTTGACAGAACTTGTAACTGATTCACTCTAAGCCACTTATCACTTTTCACTTTTCACTTAAAAAGAGTGAGGACTATTGATTTTGAAGATTGAATAATAAATAGTCACTCGCTCAAACCTAAGTATGAAAACAGTTTTACGAAAACTGTTCTGTTTTTGAGACCATTTCGCGCATACCGTAATAGTCAATTGCTTTTTGTTTCAAGGGGTTTGTACTCCATTCTTCCCATTCACAGGTGTAAGGATTGTACCCACATTTGAGTGGTTTGCTCAACAGATTCTCGGGGTCTTCACGATAGGCACGACAATCGGTACAGATATAGCGAAACTCACAATCTTTGCACACCTCAATTTGGTCTTTGTTGATAAACCAATACTTTTTGAAATCGGGATGCTGCATGGCTTCTTGTAATGTCGTGTCTTTGATATTGCCATAGTGTTCGGGCATACTCGGACAGTTGCGGATATACCCCTCAGTATCTATGCTGATTTTTCTGTTTAAACAGGTGTTGTGTTTTTGGGCTTCGGTGAAAGTTTCGATATTAATCGAAAATAAATTAGAATTAATTACGCCACAATTTTTCTTATCCCTAAATGGTTTAGTAGAAAATTGTACTTGTTTTCCATAAAATATTTTCATATCATCAAATGGCGCAGACATAATGTAAATATTAGTTATCCGTGGTTTTTTAAAACAAAATTCTTGTAAGTTTTCATAACATAGTTCTTGATTATAACTTAATACGATTTCAATCGAACGTAATCTACTATCAAAAAAACACTCCAATATACTTTCTATATCAATCAATTGCGGATTGTTATAAAAGCGAATCTGTAATGCAGAAACGCCCAAACATTCAAATTCTTCAGCAATCAACTTAAAGTTATGCCTTGAAATCATATCAACGTCAATGATAGAATTAGTTATTAATAATGGGTTTTCCCATGTTATATCTAATTGAGGAAAATTGTTTAACTCTCTTTTAGTCCTAATAAAAAATATTAATTCTTTATTTTCGAGGAATTCAAAATACTCATCAATTAGTTCATGAAATTGTTTTTCAAACTTTTGCTTGATTTGTCGAATTGAATACAATGGATATTTAGCAAGTATATCATATAAAGCATTTGGGATAAAGAATATTTCTTCTCTCTGTATATCACAGATTGCACTTCTATTCTTTCCACGTACAGGGATGCAACATTCAAAAATCTTAAAATACATTTAGAAAATTTAGAAATAGGTTTATAAAAATTAAAAACATTAATCGAGTTTGC
Organism: Saprospiraceae bacterium; assembly: GCA_043721685.1. GTDB lineage: Bacteria > Bacteroidota > Bacteroidia > Chitinophagales > Saprospiraceae > JAAFJT01. The sequence continues at coordinate 3,265 of JAYSQG010000120.1, forward strand.
TTGATAAAATCTACTTGGAGTACTAATAAATAAATTATCAATTATTTTTGAGTCTTTTACTTCTAAAAAAGAATAGTTAGCTGGTAAATTTATTGACTCTACTTCTGAAACATTAATTAGTTTTGCCAAATCTATTTTCATATTTTTTCTTTTATAAAATTTACAAATTTTTTCTCTAAATAATAATTACATGGTTTTGAAACCATTCCAAATTGCCCAACAGGATTAACTTCTAAAAAATAATATTCATCATCAGTTCCTTTAATTAAGTCAATTGAGCCACTATTCAGTCCTATTTCTTTCATAAACCTTAGAATATTTTTTTTTATTTTTTTGGGTAAATGGTATGGAACATTTCTATTGGGCTTTTCGATATCATAATGTCTAAAGTCAACTACAGTTTGTACATTTTTTTGAGAGAATATTGCCATTGAATAGCATTCGGTTCCGAGAACAAATACTCTTATTTCATACTTTTTTTCTATTTTTTCTTGAAATAATGAATAGAAAATTCTATTTCTTAGTTCATTATAATTTTCTTCATTAACTTCATTCGTGTACATTAGGTAAGATTCTTCTTTATTTTCAAAGAATGTTACATCAGAAATTGGTTTAGTAATAAGCACCCTTTT
>JAYSQG010000121.1:0-8709 GCA_043721685.1 Saprospiraceae bacterium
TACTTATCAAGTAGTCTGTGTATATATCAAGCATCTTTTCCATGAAGGCAAAGATAGCTATTTTTCATTCCAGCATTAAGGATGCGTAACATGAGTAACGAAGTGAAAGAATCTAAATAAAATTAATATTCTTTCACTTCGTTACTAATGAAACACAGTTTTTAGAGGTAGCGTTTAAAGTTCCCCGAACATGGAACTCAAACTCCTTCTCTGCGTCATTCGGTTTTAAACACCAACGTTTTGCGTGCTGATTGTCCTCAAAACGACAAAAAAGCTAAACCTTCGATTTCGAAGCTTCCGTTTTTATCACTTCAATTGCCTTCTCAATAATCGCATCTTTTCCTTCAAGCTCCTCTTTGGGTCCAGTCGTCACAGGAATATCTGGGTCAAAGCCACTTTCAATTTGAGTACCGTCGGGCAATGTCTGCATGGTTGCTGAAAAACGGTATTGCCAACCATTAGGCAAATCGCGGGAAACGGGTAAGCCACCACCACCGCCAGCACGGTCTCCAACAAGCGTCACATTGGGCAGTAGCGACATAAAAGCCGCAAAATGCGTTGTTGCAGAGTAACAACCTCGATTAATCAATACCACAATGGGCTTTAAGTATTGGATTTTTCCTTTTTTAGGTTGAACATAATAAGGAATGGGTTTCGTAAAATCATTGTGATCGCTGCCGTTTTTCGTTTGCATATTGCCAATTTGCACGCGTTTATCCACAAAACGGCTCATGATTTTAAAAATCGTTGCCATCGAACCGCCGCCATTGTCGCGCACATCTATTATCAAGCCTTTGGTGTCTTCCATCCGTTTCAACACGTAATCCAAATCGTCATCTGAAACGCTTTGACCAAACGATTCGTAGCGAATATAGCCTATCGAATCATCAAAAATCTGATTTTTCAAGGCATTGGTCAATTGAAAATCGCGTTTGAGATACTGCCTTTGGGTAAAATTGGGATTAAAATTGTCTGGATAATCGTCTTTCCACGACCAGTTACGACTGCGATCTGTTCCTTTTGAGAGATTGACATGACCATCTTTTAACTCATACAACATAGCCGAAAGCACCGAAAAAAGAGAGTCTTGCGACATCGTATCTTGAATCACAGGGGCATAACGGTCGTGGACGTTGTTCCAGTCAATTTTTTTATAATCAAAAAAAGCGTAATTATCATTGACAGTTTGCCACATGGACTCAAAACAATGTGTAGGCGTATTACTCACGTCTGCTTTCATCAGCAAATTACTGCAGGACGTGAAAAATAGGGAGGGTGCGATTATGAGTAAAAGTGTTTTAAGACATTTCATTACGTAATAATTGATTGTTTTGAGACCAATCACTGGTCTATCTTTTTCAAAATAACGGCTAATTCATCAACCATGTTTTCTGTTATGTGCAAATGAAAGACAAAACGAACAGTGTTTGGTCCAAACAAAACAGCTTCTACGCCGTGTACTGCTATTTTTTTCAAAAATGAATCGCCAGTCATCGGTGCTTTAACATCAAAAATGACGATATTGGTCATCACAGGACGCAGGTTTTCGACAAAATTCAGCCCCCTCAGTATCTCACCTGTTTTTCGGGCATTGTCATTGTCCATTTTTAAACGATCAATATTGTTTTCAAGGGCATAAATACCCGCTGCTGCCAGAAAACCTGCTTGACGCATACCGCCACCAAAAGCCTTTCGAATACGTCGTGCTTTTTTTATAAAATCTTGATTGCCAATGAGTAATGACCCCACAGGCGCACCTAAACCTTTGGACAGACAAATAGAAATCGAATCAAAATTTTTGCCCCAAGCCAAAGCCGTTTCACCTGTTTCGACGAGGGCATTGAACAATCGCGCACCGTCGAGGTGCAATTTCAAACCGCGTTCCTGGCACAATTGCGCAATGGGCTCAACTTGTGGGAGAGTATAATACGAGCCTCCCCCGTGGTTGCAAGTATTTTCTAAAACAACCAAGCTGGTTTTGGGTTGCCAATCGGCTATTGGGCGAATCGCTTTTTTTACCATTTCCACATCCACGATGCCATTCTCCCCCCTCAGTAAATTGACCGCAATGCCTGAATGAAAGGCATAACCACCGACTTCTGATTGAAAAATATGGCTTTTTTCATCGCAAATCACTTCCTCCATCGGTTGAGTATGCGCTTTTATGGCAATTTGATTGGTCATCGTACCCGAAGGGCAAAACAATGCGGCTTCTTTGCCAAACATAGTGGCAGCCATTGCTTCGAGCGCATTTACTGAGGGGTCAGTGCCGAACACATCATCACCGACTTCGGCTTGCATCATGGCAGCGAGCATCGGCGCAGTGGGCTTAGTAATGGTATCTGAAATGAGATTTATCATGAAAGTGATTTGATTTTAGAAAATGACTGTAAAGTTTGCAAAAATAAAAAGTCCCGCCACCATGTAGCGAGACTTTGCGTTTTTATTTTAGTCATTGTAGATTTATCATTCAATTAAGCGATAGATTTAGTCATAAGCTCAGAAATATAAATCAGAGTGACCTTCAAAACTTTTCAAGTAGAAAAAGAAATAGCCTTCAGCAAGTGTTTTGGCGACTTACTGGGTTTTCTCTAAGCAATATTTCCATTCATAAAAGCGCTATCATTACCAAAGGCGTTCTTAAATAAATTAAGAAAGGGCAACCTTTTACGGTCGCCCCTCTGTTTGAGATTATAACAATGCTAAATCCTTAGTTACTGTTATTCTTTTTCTTTTTATCAATGATTGCGCCGGCACCCGCACCCGCACTACCGCCTATTATACCACCGATAATACCGCCTTTGACTTTATCTTTCGACGTGGCCACACCTGTCACCACACCTACGCCAACGCCAATAAGCGCGCCTTTAGTCGTATTGTTCATCTTATTCCTAGATTTTGAAACACTGCCGACCATTGGTGAAGGGGAGTCATTTTCTCCTACCACTGCCTTTGTTTTCGAAGATGATTTAATAGAAACTATTTTCAAAGAATCAATCGTTTTCTGCTGTTGTGCAACGATTTGGGCTTGATTGATTGAATCCATCAAGATTTCTTTTGCCGCTGCGATTCTCGCAGCTTCGTCGTTCGCACTGGGTTGACACGCAAATAGGAAGGATACCACACTTAGCAAAAAGATTACATTTTTCATAGGATATAGATTTTAATAAGTTATGTGCTACCCGCCCTTTTAAAAGTGAAAGGATAGAACGTGAATAACGTTTTAGTTTGAAGGTTCTAAAGTGCCTTCAAACAATACGTCATAACTCATCCTAAAATAATGATACCACCCGTTTTTATATACTTAAAAGTGTGATTGAACATAGAAGTGGGGAAAATAGTACCCATGTTTGGGGGTTTGGGAATGTTGCACCCCAATAGGGGATAAATTACTGAGGGGGTACAAACAAGCTGACCTACCCTTTAAACGTCTCAAAAAGCAAATAAGCATTCAAGCTCAAAATGATAGCAGAAACTACCCACGCACTCACTTTTAAAACCATTTTGTTCGCAAATTGACCCATTTTGGCTGTACTGCTTGTAAAAACGACCAAAGGAATGACCGCAAAACTCAACTGCAACGACAAAACAACTTGACTTAATACCAGCAAATCGGCTGTACCTTTTTCACCATAATATAAGGTGACAAAAAACGCAGGAATGATGGCAATGAGCCGCGTGATGAGCCGTCGAATCCATGGTTTCAGTCGGATGTTCAAAAAACCTTCCATAATGATTTGCCCTGCCAATGTGCCTGTCAAAGTAGAATTTTGACCCGAAGCCAACAGTGCGATGGCAAATAAAGTGCTGGCAAAAGCTGTTCCCATCAAAGGGTCGAGCAAATGATAGGCATCTGTAATGTCTGCCACTTCGTAAAGACCGTTTTTATGAAACGTAGCGGCTGCCAAAATGAGGATGAACGCATTGACAAAAAATGCCAACAACAAGGAAACCGACGAGTCAATCGAAGCAAATTTGATAGCCGATTTGAGCCCCGCAGTATCTTTGGCATAATTTCGTGTTTGGACGATGCTGGAATGTAAATACAGATTGTGAGGCATGACCGTTGCACCCAATATACCGATGGAAATATAGAGCATTTCGGGATTCAAAAGGATTTCTTTTCGGGGCATAAGCCCTGCGGCAATGTCTTTGAAATTGGGTTGTGAAACAAGGATTTCATAACCAAAACAGATGAAAATGATGAAAATCAAGCCAATAACAATAGATTCTAAAACCCTAAAACCTCGATTTTGGAAGTAAAGAATAACTAAAACATCTAAAACCGTCAACAAAACGCCTAACCATAAAGGCATACCAAACAATAAATTTAAAGCAATGGCTGACCCTAAAACTTCCGCTAAATCACACGCTGCAATCGCAATTTCTGCCAAAACCCACAACGCCAGAGCAATCGGACGCGGGTAGGCATCGCGGCAGGCTTGCGCCAAATCACGTCCTGTAACAATGCCCAATTTAAGCGCAAGGTGTTGCAAAAGAATAGCAAAAAAATTAGAAATCAAGATGACTGAAAGTAAAGTATAGCCAAATTTTGAACCGCCAGCAATGTCTGTTGCCCAGTTACCAGGATCCATATAGCCCACAGCGACCATCATGCCCGGACCGACAAAGGCGAACATTTTTTTCCAAAAACTACCCGTCACAGGCACTTTGATAGAGGCATAAACCTCTGGTAGTGAAGGGGTTTTATTATCGTGTAGCCAACCTTTTGGTATTTTAGGTATCTCTTTTTTCGTATTCATTTGAATCACAGATTTATATTGATTCTATTGATTTTTAAACTATTAAACATTTGTTTATTTCACCATTCATTATTATTACCCTATTTTCACAAAAACGTTTTCACTTACCTTACTACTGACAAGCAAATCAGTGGTGCCATTGAGTTTTATTTTGACAGATTTATCAAATTCAAAAATCTCTAAAACGTTCACTTTCGCTGCCAAAACCAAACCGATGCGGTCAAGATGTTGCAAAAAAGCTGTTGAATGTTCTTGTACACCGACCATTACGCCTTTGTCGCCAACGGCCATTTCGCCTAAAAGTACTTGTTGTCTTTTGGCATAATTGCCTTCGCGGTCAGGAATTGGGTCGCCATGTGGGTCAAATTTAGGCTTGCCTAAAAAAGCATCTAAACGGTCAGTCAAGTCCGTACTTTGAATATGCTCAAGTTGTTCTGCGAGGTCATGACATTCATCCCAAGAGTAACCAAGTTTGTCGCACAGAAAAACTTCCCACATCCGATGTTTACGTACTAAGGCAGTTGCGACACGCTCCCCCTCAGTAGTCAGCGTAACGCCTCTATATTTTTCATAATTTATAAAATCCTTGTCAGCCAATCGTTTAATCATGTCTGTTACCGAAGCTGCGGTTGTATTCATCGCCGCAGAAATGGCATTGGTGTTGACCGATTTGCCTTCTCGTTCATTGATTTTATAAATGGCTTTCAGATAATTCTCTTCTGTTTGCGAAATCATCATTGTGGATTAAATGGATTTTATAAAATTGTTTTCACAAAAGTAAAAATATTTTTAGACTAATCTAAAAATTAGAAAAAAATTGTAAAAAAACTTTTGCGATTTTTACGCCTCGTTTTTATGTTCATACTTCAAAATATTGGTTGTGAAAATTCTTATCATACGTTTTTCATCTATTGGCGATATTGTTTTGACGACACCTGTTGTTCGTTGCGTCCACAAGCAGTTGGGCGCGGAAGTACATTATTTGACAAAAAAGAATTTTAAAGGTGTTGTTGAAAACAACCCTTACATCAAACGGGTGTGGACAATTGAGAAGGATGTTTCTGAGATTTCCACTGATTTGAAGGCAGAGAACTTTGACTATGTAATAGATTTGCACAAAAACCTAAGGAGTTTACAAGTAAAACGGGCGTTGTCCACAGCCTCCTTTGTTTTCCACAAGCTAAATGTGGAAAAGTGGCTGATGGTTAATTTTAAAATCAATCGTCTGCCAAACACTCATATTGTTGACCGTTATATGAAAACAGTCGAAACATTGGGTGTTAAAAATGATGGTTTGGGTTTGGATTATTTTATTCCTGAAAAGGATGAAGTGGATTTTTCTACCCTCAATATCCCGCCACAGTATATCGCCTTTGTCATTGGTGCAGCCTACACGACGAAACGTTTACCACCTCAAAAAATAGTAGAAATTTGCAATGGCATCCAATTACCCATTTTACTTTTAGGCGGAAAAGACGATTTGAAAAATAGTCAATTCATTGAAAATCAAACCATTGGAAAGGTTATTAATTTATGTGGTAAATTGAACTTGAATCAATCGGCATCGGTGGTACGGCAAGCAAAAACCGTTATTACGCATGATACAGGTTTGATGCACATCGCTGCAGCTTTTCGGAAAGACATTATTTCGATTTGGGGCAATACGATTCCTGAATTTGGTATGACACCGTATTTACCAACGGAGGCGTCTAAGTTTTTTGAAGTAAACAATCTGAAATGCCGTCCGTGCTCAAAAATAGGGTTTGATACATGCCCCAAAGGTCATTTTCGATGTATGAATGAGCAAAATACTGAGGGGGTCATTTCTGTGATCAACAATGGTTGATGTACGTTAAGCATTAGGCAAAAAATATTGTTTTTAATAAAAACGGTTAGTTTTCGCAACAAAAGCGCTAATTTTGAATTTTAGTATAAAGGTTTCAGAAATTTTTGAAATAGAAAATCGCAATAGAATTACGACTTATGGAATGGCAAGAAGGGAAAGATAAATTTTTACAGGCATGGGGTACACTCGGCACCTCATGGGGGATTAATCGCACTATGGCTCAGATTCACGCCTTGATGATGATTTCACCGAACGCTTTAAGTGCTGATGAGGTGATGGAAGAGCTGCAAATTTCTCGCGGCAACGCCAATATGAACATCCGCGCTTTGATGGATTGGGGTTTGGTGTATAAGGAATTGAGAGCAGGTGACAGACGGGAGTATTTTGTCGCCGAAAAAGATATGTGGAAAGTGGTTCGTCAAATCATTGTCAACCGCAAAAAAAAGGAGTTGGAGCCAATTCTTAAAGTTTTAGACGAAATCAGTGGCATTGATGGCACTGAAAATGAAAACGCTGAAGCGCTTGCGAAAGCCGTCAATGACATCAAATTGTTCTCCTCAAAAGCCGATGCCACGCTCGATATGCTTGTAAAAGCCGATTCAAATTGGTTTGTCGGAACGTTTATGAAGATGATAAAATGATTGTTGTAAGGTTGTATTGTTAAAAAACAATACAACCTTACAACAATTCAACAATACAATTTAGTTAATCAAATCAAATTTTACAGGCAGAGTATAACGAACAGCTACTAAATTGCCATTCTGCTTACCAGGAGCCCATTTCGGCATAGAATTAACGACGCGGACAGCCTCTTTGTCCAAAAGCGGATTTACTCCTTTTTTGACGAGTACATCATCAACAGTGCCATCTTTTTCGACAACGAACTCTACGAAAACAGTGCCTTTGATGCCTTTTTCCTTCGCCTCATTAGGATATTTGATGTTTTTCTGCAAATATTTCATCATTTCTTTCTCGCCACCTGGATAGGTTGGTGTAACTTCTGAAATGGTAAAAACATCGTCTCTACCTGGGCGTTTGACAATATTACCATCATCAAATTTAGGATCAGGTTTTATAATTGTTGTTGTTGTTGAGGGTTTTACGGGTGTTATAGGCGTAATTTTTGGTTTCGTTTTGGGTTTTGCAGGCACAGCAACAGGCGTATTACCTTTTTTAACAGCCGTAGTTTTGGCTTTCTGTTCTGTAGCCGTTTGTGCCATCGCAGCTTCTGCAGCAGCTTTTTCAGCAGCTTTTTCAGCAGATGCAATTGAATCGGGAGTCGCTTTAGCTTGTGCAGCTAAAGCAGCAGAATCTACTGAGGGGGGTATTTCCATCGTTGTTTGTGTTGCCGTATCAGCATTGGTTTTAGGCTCGTTTTTACAAGCAACTACCAAGCTGATGGTGACTAAAAAAGCGGAAATGATGAGTTTATTGACCATGATTACTAAAGATTAAGATTAAAGAAGTTTTTTATGATAAAAAATGAAGCAGAAAACGACCTTGCTTTTTGTACTATTATTAAGACTGATTTTATTCTGTTTAGTCATTGTTGAAGCCTTAAAATAGCTTTTTTTCAAACAAAACTAAGCAAAATATGTATCATTTTAATAGTTCAAGGAAAAACCTCAAAGCGCGATATTATGTCTTTCGACCAATACATCTAAAGGTGTCATGACGAATTTTTTAGTTACCCTATCTAAAATGTATAGATAAGCGTTTACGCCTAACTTTTTGCAAGTTTGGATGATGGTAAAAAAGACATCTCTTTTCACGTCAGTTGGCTATGGCGCCTACTATGTGATAATAATAAGGAAGGATTTACTCCCTTTAAAGGTATTGAAGTCGAAAACAATAATGATTTTGACTTAATTTTAGTTGATAATATTTTGATAAAACAATGGAATATTCCTTATAGTTTTCCAATTAATAAACTTTTTTCTTGTGGTCATACCAATAAAATAAAATTACATTATCTTTATTTACATACTAGTAAATTTTCACAATTTGTAAATCATTCATTTTCCATATCATCTAATTGGATAAATATAGATTCAATTAGATAAAAAAAAACGCTCGGCAGGGGTTTTCATTAAATTAACA
>JAYSQG010000122.1:0-16803 GCA_043721685.1 Saprospiraceae bacterium
TTGACAAGGATAGAATTTTGAAACATCCAGCGATTCCTAATTTGTCTTATACTGTCCTCCCTTAATGGTGGAGGTTATTTTTAATCGTTTACTTAGTATCCTGGATTTTGCTTCAACTTCCCTTGATACGCATCCATTGTAGCTTGGTCAAAAGGGAATAGCTCACTTTTGTTGGGCGTAAAGTAGAAAGCAAAGGCTTGCCACAAAGGTTTTCCATCAATCGCAGAAGTAGAAGTCAAGTGTTGCCGCCAATCCATTTTTGTCCAACCTGTTGTCGGGCTGGGTGTTTGGATAGGCGTATTCAACGGTTGCTTTGTACCTGTTGCGACGGTTGAGAAAAATTCGATTTCTTCGCCATTGTTCCGCCAATAAAGAGTCAAAGGGATATTGGCATACTTACCTGTGCCATCACGGATATCTTGAATCGCTTGACGGGCTTCGGTAATTTTAGTTGCCAATAAATTCCAACGAATCAAGTCATATTTGCGAATGGCTTCGCTGCCAAATTCTAACCAACGTTCATTGACAATGGCATCAAAAAAGCCGGCTTTTGTTTTCGGTGTTACGCCTATTTTCGCTTCATTGCCTTTATATGCCCGTTTCCGAACTTCTTCAAAAGCAGTAATAGCGGCAGGTGTCGGGTTGCCTGCGATTTCGTTTTCAGCTTCTGCAAACATCAAAAGGACATCAGAGAAACGGATGAAAATCTAGTTGTATCCAGGATTCAACGCCGTACCGGGTAACAAAGGATTACGCCAAAGTTTAGACCATTTGGCATCACACATTTCACCCATACGGCGGGGTTGTTTGTTGTTGTTGGCATTGACTTGATAAGGTCCAATCGTGATGTCGCGGCGTGTATCAAGCGTATCGAACGCAAAAAAGTAGTTTGGTAGAGGAATTATCGCACCGCCACCCGTGCCATAACGTGAAGCTGGATCGCAACGAATACCATTGTAATTGCCCATACGACTATCAGAGTTACTGTTTGAGCCACCTGCACCCGCTTCATAAATGATTTCGCCAGCAGGGTCATAAGTGAAAGCACAGACGTATTTTTTCCAAATATCTTCAAAAACAGGGACAAGATTGTGTTGATTGCGGTTCGCCATCAATTCAGCACATTCGTCGCGGGCAATTTTGTAATAAGTCAAATAATCTGAGCGACGTTCCATTATTTTAGATTCTGAACGCAATGAAAAACCGCCTCTGTGTAAAGCCATTTTTGCACGCAAAGCTTTGGCAGCCCCTTTTGTGATGCGCTCGTTGCGAACGGCGACCTCTGTACGCCAAGGCAAAAGCTCTGAGGCTGTTTTCAAATCAGCAATGAGTTTGTCATACGTTTCGTCGCGGTTTGCTTGTGGATAGAATAAGTCTTTTTCTCCATAAGCAGGTGTCATAGGCGCAGGAACATCGCCCCAGTTGCGGATTAGTTCAAAATAAAAAGTCGCCCGCAAAACCAATGCTTCACCCAGCAAACGCCGCATTTCTTTTTGGTCGGCAGCCGTACCTGATGTATAAGTGACAGACAGCGGCAGTTGCTCGATGCACAAATTGGCTTTTTCAATACCCCGATACATTTGAAGCAAAGGATTGCGTACTTCGACATTGCTCAAAAGCAATTGAAAACGGGCAATACCACGACGACCGTTATCGATATTACTAGAGCAAATCATTTCATCTGAGTCGAAAGGGTAATATTGACTGATACGAATGCCATAGCCATTGTCGCCCATGAGTTCATCATAAACACCGATAAGGGCATTGGTGGCATTGGATACGTCCGCAAAAACCTGCGTGACGCTGTATTGTGAAACAGGCTGGACTTCCATGAAGTCTTTACAGCTATTGGCAGAAAGAGTCAATGTTAACAACAAAGCTCCTTTTGCGATATTTGACATTAATTTTTTCATTTTTTATCACTGATTTAAACTGATTCTTTTGATTTTTGATTAGAATCAATTGATTTTTAATGATTTTTATAAAAATACTGAGGGGGGTAATGATGAATTTAAAACAGGATTCATCATTTATCATTCATATTTCATCATTAATTAAAACGTTGCATTGACACCTAAAACATACGCTCTTGAGCGTGGATAGGCTGCGAAGTCAACACCTGATGTTAACGGGTCGCTGTTCCGAGCCGTCACTTCTGGGTCGTAGCCTGTATATTTTGTGAATGTTCTTAAATTATTCACGGTGGCATAGATGCGGAAGTTTTGCATCAGCAATTTTGATGCAACTATTTTAGGCAAAGTGTAGCCCAAAGTGACGTTATTAATACGCAAAAAAGAACCGTCTTCGATGTCAGTTGATTTCACAAAATAGCGTTGTGCATTGGCGGGAAACCATGTTTTAGCATTGACATTCATAGCCGACAAAGCAGTTGGGTCGGTAACTAACTCACCGTTTGTATCAATATGCGGGTCATACTTAAGTTATAAGTCGTCTTATCCGTTCCGCCCGAAATGGCTAAGTTGTGGTTTTGATAACCCGCTTGGCGACCAAATACCTTTTCTTGCCAATTGATACCTTCTTGATTTTTATAAACGCTCAATGTATCAAAGGTAGAACCATACGCTCTTAGTTGCGAAGTATCGCTCGTGCCATTCAATCGAGACCTTTCCCATTGGAAAACGGTAAAGTCATAAGGGTTCAAAACATCCATCGTTTTTGTAATTTGGCGATAGCCAACAGAACCATTATAGGTCACCGTTGTACGCCCTGATTTGCCCGATTTTGTGGTGATGATGACAACGCCATTGGCACCTCTTGCGCCATAAATCGCTGTCGTCGAAGCATCTTTCAAAACGTCAACAGAAGCAATGTCTTGTGGCGAAAGAACGCTCAACGCATTTTCTACTTGAATACCATCAACAATATAAATAGGCGCATTGTCCTGTGTAATCGAGCCACCGCCACGGACACGTATTATAACGTCTGCGCCAGGAGCCCCCTCAGTAGTTGTCACTTGAACACCTGCCAAACGACCTGCCAAAGCCTCTGCTGCGCTTGACAAAGGTATGTCTTTCAATTGTTTAGAATTGACTGACGACACTGAACCGAGTACATCGCGCTTGTTGACCGACTCGTAACCGATAGCCACGACTTCATCCAACAATTTAGCATCAGACACCAGGTTAATGTCTAATACTGATTGGTTGCCAATAGCCACCTTTTGAGTGACATAGCCGACAAAACTAAACGATAACGTGCCGCCTTCTTTTGGTACATCCAATGTGTAGTTGCCATCAAGGTCTGTTAATGTCCCCTTCGTCGTGCCGTCTAAAACAATAGACACGCTGGGCAATAGTTCGCCTGTGACCGCATCACTCACCTTTCCTGTTAGGGGTACGCTGTGCGAAAGTTGCCGTCGAAAAACAAGCGAATAGGAGAAGAATAGTTAAGATTTTTTTCATGTCGAGAAATCTTTGCTTTTAAAGTGAAAAAAAAAATAATTCATACAAGTTTGGGTGAAAACACTGACAGATATTGTCCAAAGGACACATTTCGGAACGCGGTTTATTTTTATTATTAAAAAAACGACTTTAGATATACTTCGTCTGTCAAATCATAATTTGACAAAATCCTGTATCTAAGAAATTTCGTTAAACCCTTGAATGATTGCACAAAATTATATAACGTTTGGGAGTTTTAGTTGTGATTCGTCGGTAACGTTTCCGATAAACCAATTCCACAGTTCACTGCAGTTTCAAAGATTTTTCATCAAACCCTCATGTCATCCATATTAAGCAAAACCCATAATTTTTAATTTTTTGAACAGATATGTTCAACAGTATGAACAGCAACTGAATGCCGAACTTCCAATTTTTTGTCAACTCGATTTGACCCCCCCCCCCTCAGTATTTTTTGTAACCTTTCCCTCTAAAGGGGCAATTTATTACCGTTATCAGTTAAAGGGCATGTATAGAAATGAAATAATTGAAGTGTTGTAGTTATGGATCAGATTTATTAAATTAAGGATATTTCACCAAATTAACCTTAAAATAAAATTACAAAACGAGTCGTTTTGCTAAAATAGATTGATTTTGCATATTATTTGCACCATTATGAATATTGGTATCCTCTTATTATTCTCACCTTTGCCTAAGATTTAAAATATTATTATAATAAAAAGTATTTAAGCAAAAAATAAAATGGCACGTAATCCACATTATCTTTCACAATTAGCTCATATTGAGATATATACCACAGATTTGGAGACATCTGTTAATTTCTTTACGGATATTATCGGTTTAGATGTCACAGGCAGAGAAGGCAACTCGGCTTATCTCCGTGCTTGGGGCGATTATTTTCACCACACTTTAAAATTGACACAAAGCGAAAAAGTGGGCATGGGGCATTTGGCTTGGCGAGCCGACAGTCCCGAAGCATTGGAAGATTGTGTGGCATATTTAGAAAAAATAGGCGCGGGTATCGGTTGGAACGATGGCGATTTGGGTCATGGCAAAGCCTACCGTTTCAAATCACCGGATGGACATATCCACGAGGTGTTTTGGGATGTTGTTTGGTTAAATGAAAAAGATACACCCGAAGCCAGTATTTACGTTGACCGTTATGCAAGTAACCGCCGAATAGGTGTCAATGTGCGTCGTTTTGACCATGTGACATACATGAACGCAAAGTTCAAATATGCCGAAGAAAAGGCGTTTTGGCAAGGCATGGGCTTGAAAAATCCTGATGAAGTACGTATTTCTAATGAGATTCCGCCCGTCGGTGGTTTGTGGACGATTGGCAATTTATCGCACGATATTGCCGTCTTTACGGATCCTAATTTAGAAGCGAATGAAGGCATTTTGAATCATATCGCTTACAATTTGGATAGCAGAGAGGAGGTCTTATTAGGTCTTGATTATATTCTTGAAAAAGGGCATAAAAGTGTCATGGGTGCGCCGACACGCCACAAAGCAGATGAAGGCTTTTTTGTTTATGTGAAGATACCGGGTACGCCAGTCCTTTTTGAGTTTTACGCTTGTGCAAGGCTAATTTTTGCGCCTGACCACGGTCCTGATGTGCATTATTTGAAAGACAATCCAAACGATGCGTGGGGTTCGGTCAATCCTTTTGCTGAAATGGCAAAAGGCAAAAAAATGGGTTTATCGGAAGATGGCACTGTAAAACCTATGGATATTTAAAATAATGATGATTTTTTAATGATCAATGATGAATTCTTACCCCCCCTCAGTATCCATCATTTATCATTCAACTTTCATCATTTATCATTTATCATTTATCATTTAAAAAATATGTGGCATTATTTCCCAGGGCAGTATATGCCTTCATACCAAGTCAATAGGGCATTAACCCAGGCGCATTATGGCGGTGGCGAATTTGCCGAAATCTTAGAAGTTGCGAGTGAAATAGACCCCGCTAACCGCGAAAGTTTTAATAAAGCGTGGGTCAAAATGGGTGATAAAGTCTATGATTTAGCAGAAAACTATGCTAAAAATGGGCATCCTGTTTCTGCTCGCAGAACTTATTTGAGGGCTTTCAACTACCTCCGCACCAGCGAGTTTTTCATGAATTTGCATGATGAACGTAAAATTCCATATTACTTGAAATGCCGTGATGCGTTCATAAAAGCGATTCATCTGTTTGATGAAAAACCGCTTCAAGTGGAAGTACCCTTTGAAGGCTCGTTTTTACCGGGCTATTTATTCAAACCAAGCGGTGTCGAAAATCCACCATTGGTGATAATGTTTGGTGGTTTGGATAGCTTAGCCGAGGAGTTGTATTTTGGTATTGCACAACACCTCAACGAGCGAGGCATTGCCATGTTGACGATGGACGGTCCCGGACAAGGGGCTTCTTTGAGACTCAATCACATACATACGCGCTATGATTTTAATGTAGCAGGAACAGTCGTTTTGGATTGGGTTATTGAAAATTTGAAAAACCACGTTGATACGGCACGAGTGGGTATTGGTGCGGTGTCAATGGGTGGTTATATGGCGGCTCGATGTGCGGCTTTTGAACCACGATTCAAGGCTTGTATGATTTTGGGTGCCGTTTGGTCGTATTATGATATTTGGAAAAACCGTCCTGACAACCACCCTTTAGCTGAAATTGTGCAGCATATTGTCGGTGCAGACAATATGACGGAGGCTCGTGAGAAATTGAAAAACTTTACATTAGAGGGTGTTGCCAATAAAATAACTTGCCCGACTTACATTTTACATGGTGAAGACGACCGTCAGAATTTTGTGGAAAATGCCTATAAAATCAACGAAGCACTCACTTGCGAACACGTCATGGAGATTGTGCCAAAAGGAGAAAGTGGCTCTGCACACTGTTCGGTAGATGATTTCACGAAGACATTCAATATGTACGATTGGATTGCTAAAAAAATGAAAGCGTAACCAATGATAAAGTATATTAAATCAGGCAAACCTGCCGAAGAAAAACGCGATATTGACCAACAAGTTGCTAAAACGGTAGAGACCATTTTGGCGGATATTGAAACGCGTGGTTGGGCAGCGATTCGGGAATACAGCGAAAAATTTGATAAATGGGCACCAAAAGCCTTCAAATTGAGTGCGGCTGAAATTCAAGCATGTATTGACAGTTTGACAGCGCAAGACATTGAAGATATAAAATTTGCTCAAACGCAAATCAAACGTTTTGCTCAAATTCAAATGATGGGTTTGCGTGATGTAGAAGTTGAAACGCTGCCAGGTGTTATTTTAGGTCATAAAAACATACCTATCAATAGGGTAGGGGCTTATGTGCCGGGCGGCAAATATCCGCTTTTGGCGTCGGCTCACATGGGTATTTTGACGGCAAAAGTAGCGGGTGTCAAGCACGTCATCGCTTGTGCGCCACCTTATGAAGGTAAACCTGCCGCCGCAATCGTCGCTGCTCAAGCCATGGCGGGAGCAGATGAGATTTATGTGTTAGGTGGTATTCAAGCGATTGCTTTGATGTCATTAGGCGCAGCCGCCGATGCCGATAATGATGCCGTTACGGCAGTTGATATGCTCGTTGGACCTGGCAATGCGTATGTGGCAGAAGCCAAACGCCAATTATTCGGGCGTGTCGGCATTGACCTTTTGGCGGGACCCACCGAAACGATGGTAATTTGCGATGATACCGTTGATGCAGAATTGGTTGCAGTTGATTTGTTAGGTCAAGCAGAACATGGCTATAATTCTCCTGCGGTGTGCATTACAAGCAGTAAAAAAATAGCAGGAGAACTGCCCGAACAAATAAACAATGTTTTGAAACGCTTGCCAACCCGTGACATTGCCAGCATTTCATGGCGTGATTACGGTGAAATCATCTTGTGTGATACCAAAGAAGAAATGTTGCAAGAGTCAGAGCGGATATGCAGCGAACACGTGCAAGTGATGACGGATGACGACGATTATTTCTTTAAAAATATGACAAACTACGGTGCTTTGTTCTTGGGTGCAAGAACAAATGTGAGTTATGGCGATAAAGTGATTGGCACAAACCATACTTTACCGACAAAAAGAGCGGGACGTTATACCGGCGGTTTATGGGTCGGTAAATTCATCAAAACCCATTCCTATCAGCGTATTTTGACCGATGAAGCGAGTGTTTTGATTGGTGAATATTGTTCAAGATTGTGTGAATTAGAGCATTTTGCGGGACATAAAGAACAGGCGGATATACGGGTTAGACGCTTGAAGAAATAAGAGAAAATATAAAAAATGAATAAAGCATTAAAAGGTAAAATAGCATTAGTTACAGGTGGCGCGGGCGGCATCGGTTCAGCCATTTGTCATAAATTGGCAGAGGAAGGCGCGAGTGTTATTATTACCTATAATTCAAATGTGGAAAAGGCGCAAACCCTTGTAGAGACGTTGCAGTGCAACGTCTCTACAAAACATTCCATTTTTCACGCACCAACTACGGACGTTGAAAAACTAAAATCCTTAGCCGATTTCATTAAAGCTCAATACGGCAAACTCGATATTTTAGTGAACAATGCAGGTATTACAACCCCTGTTGCTCATGCCGATTTAGATGGTTTGACAGACGAATGGATTGATAAAATCATGCAAACCAATGTCAGAGGCACATTTGCGATGATTCGAGCGTGCAAAGATTTGCTTGAAAATGCTGCTAGAACTCAAAACTCAAAACCCGAAACTCAAAATACTGAGGGGGGGCTTGTTGTGAATATTTCATCCGTTGCGGCAACAATTGGCATCGGCAGCAATGTCGCTTATTGTGCTTCAAAAGCGGCTATTGACAGCATAACACGCTCGTTGGGTCGGGCATTAGCACCGACGATTCGGGTCGTTTCCGTTTCGCCTGGCTTCGTTGAAGGCGAATACACAAAGAATTTTGACCCTGCTTTTTTGAAAATGCAAATGGATGCGACACCCATGAACCGTTTCGCCACGCCAGAAGATGTCGCCAATACCGTTTTCGCATTAGCAGCCTATTTGACGTTTACGACGGGTTCAATTGTGCCTGTTGACGGCGGCAGAGCCTTATTAAAGTAGCACGGGTTTCAACCGTTAAATCATAATTTCAATAAAAAACTAAACAACATAAAACAATGTCATCAATCAATAAAGTTCTCATAGTCGGCGGTGGCATCGGCGGTTTATCCTTAGGAATTGCCTTGCGAAAAGCCCATATTGAAGCCGAAATCGTAGAAATCAACAAAGAGTATAATGTCTATGGCGTGGGTATTATCCAACAAGCCAATGCTTTACGCGCTTTAGATGCGATTGGCGTGGCAGACGAAACGATACGTCGAGGTTCGCCTTACGGAAAAGTGAAAATGTGTACGCCTACGGGTTCTTCATTTGCAGAAATTGGGAATCCACCGATGGCACATTATCCGATTCACAACGGCATTTCGAGGAAATTGCTGCATGAAATTCTTTACGAAGCGGCTGTCAAAAACGGTGTGACTTTCCGTATGGGCTTGACGGTTTCAGAAATTGAAAACGAAGGAACGCGTGTTGGTGTAAAATTCACCGATGGTACTGAGGGGTCTTATCAACTCGTCGTTGGGGCAGATGGGGTCAATTCCAAAGTCCGCAGCCTTATTTTTGGCGATTATCAACCGCAGTATATCGGCTCTTCGGTGTGGCGATATCCGTTCAAAAGACACCCAAACCTGGACACCGGTTATATGTTTTTTGGTAAAAAATCAAAATTGGGCTTGATTCCGATGACTGCCGAAACGATGTATATGTTTGTGGTAACAGCAGAAGGAGACGACAATCCGATTATTCCGCACGACGAAATGGTGTCTCGATTGAAGGCTTATGTCAGTGAATATCCTGCGCCGATGGTTCAAGATGTTTTAGCGGAAATTGATGACAACGATAAAGTGAATTATCGCCCTTTGGAGACCTTGATGATGTCTGCCCCGTGGTACAAAAATCGGGTCGTGATGATAGGTGATGCAGCTCATGCCACGATTCCACAATTGGGTTCAGGCGCAGCTTTGGCGATTGAAGACGCAGTGGTTTTAGCGGAGGAATTGGCAAAAGACCAAAGTGTGGAGGAGGTTATGACAAACTATATGACCCGTCGCTACGAACGCTGCAAAACGATTGTTGATGTCTCAAATACGCTTGCCGAATGGGAACAAATGGAGTGGAAAGGCATTCCGTTGCCCGAAGGTGCCAATATGGGTGCTTTGATGGGTAAGACGTTGATGGGGTTGACTGCACCGATATGATGCGATAATCATAGGAATATTTGAAATCTTCCTAAGATTTAACAGCAAATCATAGGTTGATATTTTTATAAATTCTCTGCATAGATATTTCAATACCAACAGATTGCAAAGATAATTTACTTGAAAGGTCTTGTATTATCGTTTCTTGCCACAGTCCAGGTTCTTCTTGATGCCACACTTCGGCGTAGCATTTATCTTGACGAATTAGGACATAGTCGCGGATACTTTCAAGAGTTTTGTATTTGTCGAATTTGCCAGTACGGTCATATTTTTGTGTGCTTTTTGACAAAACTTCGACGACAATGATTGGGTTAATGAGCAATAACTCCTCATCATCCCAATAAATAGGTCTTTCAGCAACGGCTAAAGCGTCGGCATAAGAGCCTACGTTAAGGCTTGGAAAATAAATCTTTTGGTCAGAAGAAAAAACGACATAGTTTTTTTCTAATTGCTCAAAAGCGATAATCATAGCCGCTGTTATATTGGCAGAAATAATATTGTGTGGTCCTTTGGCGTAAGGCATTTTTAGTATGTTTCCGTTAATAAATTCGTGTTTGTCTTCCGATTTGGCTTCTTTACGCAGGTATTCTACCAAAGTATAAGTTTTACCTTTGGGCTGAATTTTAAGAGAAACAGGAATATGCGATTTTAAATTGACCATGATTAAGTGCTTTTTTTTACAAAAATAAGGCTTTTTATTGTTTTTACAAAATTCAATCAAAATATGAAACTCGTTACATTCAGAAATAAAAACCAAGAAACCCGCATCGGTTGGCTCACAGCAGACAGCAACGGCCTGGTTGATATGCAAGCGACAGACAGCCGTTTGCCAAACGATATGCTCACTTTTATTGACAACCACGAGCAGTATTTTCAAATTATCAAAGACAATGATTTGGAAAATACCTCCCCTCAGTATAAAACGGCTGATGTGCAACTTTTAGCACCGCTTCCGAATCCACGCAGCTTTCGGGATTATATCGGTTTTGAGCAACACATGCAAAACGCTTCTAAATCATTTGGGCATAGTGTAGGTCCGATTTGGTATGAAATGCCAATTTTTTACTTCACAAATCATCAAGCGATTTATGGACCAGATGAGGAAATTCAGCGCCCTGCTGCTGAAACAAAATTGGATTATGAATTGGAATTAGGCTGTATTTTGGGTAAAAAAGGTAAGAACATCAAGGCTGGTGAAGCAGATGATTATATTTTTGGCTACACTGTTTTCAATGATTGGACAGCTCGAGCGATTCAAAAAGTTGAAATGGGTGGCCCACCTCTCGGTCCACACAAAGGCAAAGATTTCGCTAATGCGATTGGACCTTGTATCGTCACAAAAGATGAAATGGAACAATACAGATGCAGCATTACAGAAGCGGATATGCCCGCTAATTTGCGGTTGCCAGAGGTGAAATCGGGCAGGTTTGACCTTAAAATGACTTCAAAAATCAATGGACAAACGATTTGTGAAGGCAATTACAAAACTGTTTTTTATAATTTTGGGCAGATGATTGAGCGGGCTTCTGAAAACAATGTGACGATGATGCCAGGTGATATCTTGGGTTCTGGAACGGTCGGAAATGGGAGTTTGATTGAGCATAATTTCGGGACGCACCGCCCTCTTGAATCGGGTGATGTGGTCGAATTAGAGATTGAAGGCATTGGTGTTTTGCGCAATAAAGTCGTTTGATATGCTTATTCAAAACAAAATAATAAATCCACTTAAAGGTTGGACGGTCAATCGAGACGATATTCAATATCTTGGTCAAGACTTGCAACGACCTGAATGTATCTTAACCGAACCCGACGGAACGGTTTGGACTGCTGATGCTCGTGGTGGTGTGGTAAAAATGAACCACAACGGCTTGCAAGAAATCATCAATCCCTTTAAAAAAGACGATACATTGGCGTCCCTAAATATCCGGAGAGGCTTCAAAATGAACTGGTATAAAAAAAATAACTTAAAAATTTCAATTTTATGAAAATAATAGACTTATCCGTAACCATTTCGGAAGAAATCAAAGAGCCACTACCAACCAAAATCGTCTATGAAGACCACAAAGCGGGTGCGGCAAAAATGGGTGGTACATTGTTCGATGGACTGACCGATGTATTCATTGATGGCAATGGTCCCGCAGGCGAGTTTTTAAGCGTGACAAGCCATTGCGGTACGCACGTTGATGCGCCCTATCACTATTTTCCGACTTGCGAAGGCAAACCCTCAAGGACGATTGACGAAATGCCTTTGGATTGGTTTTTCCACGATGGTGTTGTCTTAGATTTTACGGACAAACCCGCTGGCTATATGTTTGAGCCAGATGATTTAATAGAGAAATTGGCAGCTATTAACTATACTTTGAAGCCATTTGACATAGTTTTGATTCGTTGCGATGCCGATAAACGTTTGCATCATCCCGATTTTGTGAAAATACACGTTGGTGCATCGGCTGCTGCTACGCATTGGCTCATTGATCAGGGCATCAAAGTGATGGGTACTGACGGGTGGGGTTGGGACATTCCCTTACATATTCAAGCGGCCGATTATCGAGCGAATCCACGTCCAGGTATCATTTGGCAAGCACATTATGTGGGGATAGAAAAGGAATATTGCCAAATTGAGAAATTGGCAAACTTGGAACAATTGCCCCCTTTTGGTTTCAAAGTGGCTTGTTTTCCAGCAAAAATCAAAGGTGCAAGTGCTGGTTGGACTCGGGCGGTTGCTATTTTTGAATAAAAAATAACATTTAAGTAGTGAGTCATGAGACAGAATCTAAGTGATTGAAATTCAATATTGTACGAGTCTCTAAGCACAAGACTATATACTCACTACTAGTTAACAGAGACTAGGGTTTAAACCTCAGTTTCTGTTTTTAAAGCAAATTGCTATGCCGAAACCTATAGCCATACCCGTTTGGGAGTTAAATGAAATGAGCGACCATCATTTTGGTACGTCTTATAAGCAGTTGTTTTCCTCAACGTCGCATCATCTTTTTCACATTAATAAAATTGAGGACTATAGAGACAAAATACAATTTCCGTTGCCGCCTCACCGCAAGGTCGTTTATGATTTTTTATTCTTGACAAAAGGAACAACTCGACGCAGCAAGGCTTTGAATCCTTATGAAATTGGAGAAAACACCTTTTTCTTTTTACCCTCAAACCAAATTACCAACCATGAATCTATGAGCGCAGATATTGAAGGCTATTTCTGCCATTTCAATTTAGAAATTTTTACCAACCATTTGCCCCAACACAATATCCTGCGTGATTTCCCTTTTTTGCAATTTATTGGCAACCCCATTGTTGAAATAGATGACGCGACACGCCTCTTTTTGCTCCCTATTTTTCAACGACTTGAAGTAGAATATGAGAAAGAAAAAAACGCTAATTTAGACATCGTTACCGTCTATTTATTGGCTCTTTTTACTGAAATTAAACGTTTTTACGCCCCCTCAGTATCCGCTAAGAAAAACACCTCTTTGATGATTGCCCAAAACTTCAAAGACGCACTGTCACGTCACATCTACGAAAAACAAAAGGTGACGCAATACGCTGATATGCTCGCCGTTTCGCCCAATCATTTGAATAAATGCGTCAAAAGTGCCACGGGTAAGTCAGCACAAGACTTACTCAATGAAATGATTTTGTTGGAAGCGAAAGTCTTGTTGAAACAAACGGATATGCAAATTAGTGAAATAGCCTATAAACTATCCCAACAGAACCACAGCGATTTTAGTCGGTTTTTTAAGAACAAAACGGGTATGACGCCCAAGGATTATAAGCTGAATGACTAACGACTTTATCGTTTTTCTCAATTTTATCAAATATTACATATCATTGTATTTTTTTACGCGCCATACTGAATTTAACATAAGGACGATTATTGAATCGTGTGTATCGTCCTTTTTACGTTGCGATATTGTGATAAAAACCCTGTTTTTAGTCAGAATACTGAGGGGGGTATTCTATTACTGTGGATGATAAATCCTTTCCGCGTTTTTGTAAACATCTTCCTTTTTTAAGGTCATAGGTTTTGTTTTTTGATGCGAAGACAGCTCCATTTGGTCATTATAATGCGGTGAATCTTGCTTACTTGAAGCGCCATACGCATTAACCGATTCGATGATAGGCAGCCCTTCTTTTGGAAAACGCACCAATTCAACATAGCCATCGCCATGTACGCCTTTCACCATGCCATTTTTGTAAGGAACGGAGCGCATCGGTGCTAAAACATCGGGCAATCCGCCTTGCGGTAGCTCTTTGTTACCACGCACTAATTTTTGAATATCGCCCAATTGCAAGTTGGTTTTGCCAAAGGTTTTAAGCATTTCGGCTTTAACTTTTGCTAAAATCGGGGCACTTTGCACCTTCGTGATTGCCCCCGTTCTCGGATATTCCTGCGGCGATTCGGAGATGATTTTATAGACAAAATAAAATGTAGCCGCCCCAATATTTTCGGCATCCGTCATTTTATTCCATTGATTGAGATTATGAATGACGTCTGCAATGTCTGGATGGTCTTCCTCTTTTAATGAAAAAACTGCATCAATATTGATGGGAAAAGCATAGTTTGAAGGATACTGCCTATCAAATTTTATCTTTTTAAAATCTTCAAATGACACTTTATCATAACCCGACAAAAGTTCTATAAACCGCTTACTTCTGTTGTTTTCAAGCGTTTCATAACCCATTGTTAGGTCAGTATTTTTTGGATTTTCGATCCCCTCAGTAGAATGGAACGGCGAGTGATTGGTATTGAATACAAAACCACTTTGCGGTTGCAACACTTGCGGCAAGTCTGCCACAGGATGCATTTCTGTCCATAATGTTGCACTGGTATTGCCCGGCAGCGTTTTTTCCCAATTGAATTTTGGGTCGCGAATCGGGATACGTCCGTTGCTGATGTAGTAAATCGTGTCAAAACGGTCGGCATAAACGATATTATAGCCCGGAATAGCGGCCATATTCAAAGCGGCTTTAAACTCCGTAAAATTCTTTGCTTTGTTGTAACGATACCATTGTTCCATGCCTCGAATCTCCATCAAAGCGGGCATTCTAAGCGAAAAAGTACCGCGCTCGGTTATCATTGTGGGACCATATTTACTCCAATAGGCTTTTTTATGAACACCGACTTTTACGCCTTTTACCTTCACTTTCAACGGCACATTTCTTTCTTCCAAAGTTTCCCATTTGCCATCAAATTTGTATTGCAATTTATTCTTGGGATTGATTTCCAATTGATAAATATCATATTTATCGGGATTGTTGACCGTATGCGCCCAACCTAAATTTTCATTGCATCCATGCAAAATACAAGGCGCGCCCGGGAAATTTGCGCCCAAAATATTCAAACCTTCTTCGCTGCACAAATGCGCTTCGTAAAAAGCGACCATGCCTTCCAACGGCTGATGCGCATTGATGTCGAGATACACCTGACCATCTGTCGTTTTGTTACTGTTGAAGGCAAAGGCATTGCTACCGCCCGTTTTGTAATTGTCTAAAAGAGGCACTTTGCCTTTTAAAATGGACGATAAAGCCTTATCCGCTCCCGAAACGACGCAGAGTTGCAAGACAATGGTTTGCATCATATCTTTTGGTGTTGCAGGAAAAGCCTTCTTCATCAAGACTTCTTTCGGGTGTTTGGCAGCATAAGCGTTCAATCCCGCGCAATAACCTTCTAATAATCTTTTAAAATCTGGACTCAAATCACGCTCATATCGCTCTTCAACCAACTCTGGAATCCGCAACAAATGAACGACATAATCTATCGCCGCACCGTCTTTGCCTTGATATTGTCCCAAAAGGGCTTTGCCACTCATCAAAACTTGTTGAATTGTTGCAAAATCATCTTCCGAATGCGCATAAGCCAAACCGTAAGCCACTTCGGGATCCGTTTTAGCGAAAATATGCGGTACGCCATATTTGTCCCGTACAATATCAATTTTGCTTGGGTCAAATTGCGCAAAAGCAGAAAAGGTTAGTAACTGGAGGCATAAAAGGAGAAAAAGCTGTTTGGACATTGTTGTTGTTTAAGAGTTTAAGAATCTAGGCAAATCTATTCATTATTTTTTCAAAACGGCAACTAAAGCCTTTCCCAATATTTCATACCCCTCAGTATTCGGGTGCAAACCATCAGAAAAGAGTTTTTCATCAATTTGACCTGTTTTTAACAAGAGAGTTGACCCAATATCAGCGTATTGCGCCCCATTTGACAGCGCAAGGTTTTGAAAACCTTTATTCAAAGTGACAATACGTGCCTCTTGTGCGCGACGTGGATACAGCCCTAAAAGGTAAATTTGAGCATTGGGTTGTCTTATTTTTATGACTTCAATCAGCAGTTTCAAACCGCTGATAATGTCTTCATCGGTATTAATCAGCAAGTTGTTTGTGCCAATATTGAGGACAATTTTTTCAGGCGTTATGCCTTCCAATTCGTCGTGATAAACCCGCCACAAGACATTTTCTACTCTATCCCAACCAAAACCAAAATTTCGGGCTTGTAGGGGTTCAAAGTATTTTTGCCATGAATCTGCGCCGCGAATACGATTATTCAACGGTTTCCCACCCCAATTATGCGTAATGGAATTACCAATCATCAACACTTTTGTTGGTTCTGTTTTGTTCAAAGCGAGCATTTCGTCATGTCGTGCTTCCCAATTATAACTCCCTGGTTCTCTATTTTGACGTGTTGGCATTTGCGTGATGATGGTGCCTTTTGGCTCATTCATTATGGCTCTTAATTTCTTTTCATACGCTTCTGCATAACGCATCATGCCGTAGTCGTTGGGGTGCGTGCCGTCCACCATGGCATCTAAATCTAAGTTTATTTCGTCAATTTTCAAGGTAAACAGCGCAGAAACGCCTTCTTTTTGCATTTTTTCAAACGCATCTCGCAAACTTTGATTCGCATCTTCAAACAACTTTTGTCTTTCGGGCATGAGATACCCCTCAGTATAACCCGCATGTTCTGTCAATAAAATAGGCGTTGTGGGGTGTTGCAGTCGAATACTTTTGACGGATTCTATGATGCGTTTTTGCAATTCGACATCGCCTATACGTGCGCCTGTCAGATTGGGCAAACAGTCCAAAACATAGACTTTTGCATC
>JAYSQG010000123.1:0-37597 GCA_043721685.1 Saprospiraceae bacterium
GCTTTTGCAAAGATTGTCTATTTTTCCTTAAATTCCTATATTTTTTTTAAATATTTATCCTAAAATTAGGTATAACAATCAATTTCATTTAATTTTTACATACATACTGCTCACAGTCTCTTTTTATTTTAGAAAATTAAGCTCAAAAATTTCTAAAATTCACCCCCTCAGTATATTTGTTGTTTTTTGTGCAAAAACAATACTCAACTGTGCGTTGTTTCCTTATTTTTACTAAAAAAAAGTCATTCAGTTCAATCATATTCATATAGAACACTGTTATTCAAGACTTTACACCAATATCGAAAATGTATAACCGATACCATTCACCAACTTAGTCTCTTTCTCATCTTTCAAATAATTGACATGGAAAAAACAGAAACTTCTTTTTTTGAAAAATCTTATAATCCTATTTTGCAAGGAATCCTCATTTTTGCCTTTGCTTTTATTGTTATGCTTATTGCAAAAATATTAAAATGGACAAACTTAGCGGACATTGCAGGACAGGCTTTTTGGATCATTGCAGGCACATCTATTCTTCTTTTTGCCATGTTCAACAGTGTTTTGAGTCTCTCAACCAAAGATATGAACCTATATTGGACACGGTCAATTCCAACTTATGCAGCTTTAATGGTATTGAGCGGTGCCTTGGCGTATCTTTTTTCCAATATGACAATACATGAGGCAGGAACATTTCGATGGATTTTTATGGTCTTGACATTTGGCTATTTACTTTTTCTTTCTATGATGCGTTTTATGCGTAAAATTGTTGACCTCGCTCAAAAAGAAGACAACAATTGGATGAAACGCATGAAATAACAACACGCTAAATTAAACGTAATAAAACTGTTGCGCCACCTTTTTAGCACTTATTTTTTCATTTTTTTTTTTTTATGATTTAAATACAGTTATCAAATTGCCCACAACGATTCTATAAATAAGGATAAATTAAATTAAACCATTATGGCTGAAAAACATTTTTCTCGCAGAAACATTGACTTCACACTCTTCGAAGTCCTTGACGTTGAATCCTTAACGAATTATGAATTCTTCAATGCACACGACAAAGAAACCTTTGGAATGGTCTTAGACGCTATGACTGATATAGCTGAAAATATCATGAAACCTGCTTTCGTTGACTCCGATCGGCATCAACCTGAATTGGTCAATGGTGAGGTAAAAGTGCATCAAGGCGTTCATGACTTTTATAAAGCTTTTGGTGAAACAGGCTTATTATCAGCGCCTTTTCCTTTCGAATACAACGGACAACAACTGCCAAAAGTCGTCAATGCAGCTGCAGAGTTCATCGGCGGCGGGGCGCACAACAGCTTTATTATGTACTCCGATTTGACAAAAGGTGCAGCCAATCTGATTATCAAATTTGGTACAGAAGAACAAAAACAAAAGTTTGCCCTCAAAATGCTATCTGGTGAATGGACAGGTACCATGTGTTTAACCGAAACTCAAGCGGGTAGTTCCTTGTCTGATGTGGCGACGACGGCTTCGCCTCTACGAGATGGTAGTTATAAAATCAAAGGACAAAAAATATTCATTTCGGCAGGTGATCATGATGTGACTGACAATATTATCCACCTCGTTTTAGCCCGCATTGATGGCGCACCCAAAGGAACAAAAGGTATTTCGCTCTTTATAGTACCTAAAAAACGTGTGAATACTGAGGGGGGGGCTTTGATTTCAAATGATGTCAGTTCCATAGGCATTTATCATAAAATGGGGCAAAAAGCGACGCCCGCCATGCATTTAGGTTTTGGTGAAACAGACGATTGCATCGGCTACCTACTGGGCGAACCAAATCGCGGTTTGCCGCAAATGTTTTTGATGATGAACGGGGCACGGCTTGGTGTTGGTTTGGGTGGTATTCACATCGCTTCGGCAGCTTATTATGCTTCTTTGCAATATGCCAATGAACGTCCACAAGGGCGGCGACTGAATGAAAAAGGAGCATTCGGCGAACCGACAACCATCATTCATCATCCAGATGTGAGGCGCATGTTGTTGTTTCAAAAAGCCATTATGGAAGGTGGTTTATGCCTCATTTTACAATGTTTTAAATATTTGGACTTAGAACGTGTCGAAGAAGACCCCTCAGTAAAACAGCATTACAACGACCTTTTGGAACTGCTCACACCCGTTGCCAAAACCTTTGGGGCTGAAATGGGCACGCTTGCTACCAATCAAGGCGTTCAAGTTTTAGGTGGTTATGGCTATACCGAAGACTTTGAGTTGGAACAATTGGCACGCGATGTCCGCATCATGAGCCTTTATGAAGGCACAACTGGCATACAAGCTCAAGCCGTTTTGGGTCGTCAAATTCCTCGAAATGGCGGAAAAGCTATTGATATTTGGATAAATGAAGTCAAAAAAGACATTGAAGCAGCTCAAACGATCGATAGCCTAAGACCTTACGCCTTATTATTAGAAAATGAAGTGAGCAATTGGAAACGAACAACTCAACACCTTTTGTCTGTTGCTGCCAAAGGTGATATTGAGGTTTATCTTTCAGATGCGACTTTGTATATCGAGTTGTTTGGCATCCTAAATGTCGCTTGGCAATGGCTTAAACAAGCAACAGTTGCTCAAAAAGCGATTACTGAGAATAACCCGACAGGTGACGAACTGCAGTTTTATGCTTCAAAGATTCACACGATGCGTTTCTATTTCCATTATGAATTGCCGAAGGTTAAAAGCTTGACAATACGACTATTAGATGAAGCCATTTTGACTGTTTTCGACGATGATTTTGAACCGCTTTGCTGAGAAATAAACAGGACGCAAATTCAAAATTTGCGTCCTGTCACTTTTACATTTCAAAAGACTTTCCTTTGTCCTTTATGCCCGCTTTGTAGAATGTCACCATTTCTTTTTGGTGTGTTTTCAAATCAAAATCATTCGGGTCAAATTCTTCAACGCCCAACCATTCGAGCATTTCCTCATGTTCTTCATGCTTAGGATTCGACAAGGTTACTTTCAAGTCTTCATAACCCCAAACGCCGCCGCAATCTTCGGGCGGACAAGCTCCCTTGCCTTCAATTAGCAAAGGGTATTTCTGATTGGCATCAGAAGGTAGTATTTTCTCTAAAGTAACACGGTGCATCCAACCATCGCCAAAGTCGTACTCATATACAATGTGCGCTTTTTCACCTTTCAGTACGTTTTCGAGCTTCACGAGTCGCTCATCAATCATGTCATCATCTTCTTCCGAAAAAGGTATGCCATAGTATTGCCCACCAATAATAAATTGATGTAAATGGCTGTTGTACCATCCCATAGCCCCTTGAATACAGCAATGTACTAGATACAAGCTGATATCCTGCGGGACTTGTAGTTGCCGCCAAATCGGTGGTTTGGTGGCACCTTCTAATTGCACTTTGATTTGATAGATATTTGACATTGTTTGTTCATTTTGGTGAATAATTAGGTTTTTAGTGTGGGGTAAATCTCTGTAAAAATACAAAACTCTTGGATTTCTAAATCGTTTTTTAAAAACTTTTAACCTAAAAATAAAGTTTATAAATCGTGAGAATTCTGTGATGTCTAAAAACCATCTTTGCATTATGAAAAAATATCTGTTCAACAAATTTAAAAAAGTCACGATGAAAATCATCCTTATGTCCGTCTTCGCCATTCTTATGGCTTGTCAAGTAAAAAACACCCCTCAGTATGTTGCCGCTTCTACTAATGCAACAACTATGGTCGTTGCCGATGGCGATACAACATTAAAAAAAATAGTCAAATCAGAAGCCGAATGGAAAAAGCAGTTGGGCAATAGCCTTGCCTACCAAGTCCTACGTGAAAAAGGAACGGAACGCGCTTTCTCCGGCAAATATTGGGACAACCACGAAGAAGGCACTTACTACTGCGCCGCTTGTCATTTACCACTGTTTTCAAGCAAAACTAAGTTTGAATCAGGCACTGGTTGGCCTTCTTTCTACGAACCTCTCAAAAAAGCTTATGTGGACGGCCATCGTGATGTCAGTTATGGTATGGTGAGAGATGAGGTTGTGTGCGCCCGTTGCGACAGCCACTTAGGTCACGTTTTTGACGATGGTCCTAAACCAACAGGCTTGCGTTATTGTATGAACTCCGTCTCGATGACGTTTGAAAAAAAATAGAATTGTATTGTTGTATTGTTGACAGTCAATAATTTACTCAATTACTTAGGATTCGTAAAAGAATAAAGTATCAAACTTTATTTTACAAAACTGTTGAACATCAACGTTTTGCAAATTCATCATTCATCATTTATAATTCATCATTTCCTTATGAATACTACAAATCAAAAATTCAATGTATTGACAGCAGAAGAAGAGCGTGTCATCGTTTATAAAGGTACAGAATACCCTGGAACGGGCAAATTCAATAAGCACTACGAAGCAGGTGCTTATCTCTGCCGCCGTTGCGATGCGCCTTTATATCGGTCAGAACACAAATTCGATTCAGGTTGTGGCTGGCCTTCTTTCGATGATGAGATAGATGGAGCTGTTAAAGAAGTGCCCGATGCCGACGGGCGACGCATCGAAATCGTCTGCGCCAATTGCGGTGGGCATCTCGGACACATATTTAAAGGAGAGCGATTTACGCCTAAAAACGCTCGGCATTGTGTCAATTCTGTTTCAATTGATTTTGTTCCTGCCGAAAAAGCATAACGATTGCTTAATGATGGTTTCAATGCCGACTTTCAAAAGTCCATAGTTTTTAGGCACAAAAAAAGCGTTGTAAGTCAGTGACTTACAACGCTTTATAATTTCAAACTGTGATCTGGCTGGGATTCGAACCCAGGACCCTTTGATTAAAAGTCAAATGCTCTACCAGCTGAGCTACCAAATCTTTCCAACAATTTGTATCGCCTTGCGGCTAATTGCGGTGCAAATATAGGGCGACTTTTTTCATCTCCAAACATTTTTCAAAATAATTCTCAAAATAATTTTACACCAATATATTAACTCATTGATTATCAAAAACTTAGACGATTAAATTTAATTCAAGTTGAATCCCGTCTAAAACTTGTTCACGAGTCAAATTTGAAAAAGAGATGCCCAACAAGCGGACTTTACCGAAATCTGCAACATTGGCTTCCAGCAATTCATAAGCCCCCCTCAGTATATCGTCTTTATTTTTGAGTTCCTGTAGATATGTCTTTGAACGTGTAAAAGTCTGGAAGTCTGCACTTTTAGCTTTCAAATTGAGTGTCCGCCCAAAAACGTCCTTTTTCGTCATGTATTTAAAAACACGGTCAATGATAGGCACAAGCTCGGCTTTCATCTCCTCTATGTCTTCAATATCATTTTTAAACGTTTCCTCCGCACCAATACTTTTTCGAACACGATTCGGGTTGACAGGGCTTTCGTCTTCGCCGCGACAAACGCGATAATAATGTCGCCCCACTTTTCCAAAACGACGAATGAGGTCAATTTCGCTCAGTTGTTTCAAGTCTGCCCCAGACCGGATATTCATTTTCCGCATCTTTTGGGCAGTGACTTTACCGATGCCATGAAATTTTTCAATGGGTAGTTTTTCTAAAAAGGGAATGGCTTCTTCGGGCTTAATCAGCGTCAAACCATTGGGTTTATTGAAATCCGAAGCCGTTTTGGCTAAAAACTTCGTAAAACTCACGCCTGCGGAAGCCGTTAATCCCGTTTTTTCAAAAATCTTTTGACGTATTTCCTGTGCAATAATGGTGGCAGAAGCCATCCCAAACTTATTTTCAGTTACATCTAAATAAGCCTCATCGAGACTGAGGGGTTCAACTAAATCAGTGTATTCTTCAAAAATATCACGAATCTGACGACTTACTTCTTGATAACGCTCATAATTTCCCTTTACAAAAATCAAATGCGGACAAAGCCGTGCCGCTATAACACCCGGCATAGCTGAATGAACACCATATTTACGTGCTTCGTAACTCGCCGCTGCCACAACCCCACGCCGCCCAGAGCCGCCCACAGCAATAGGTTTGCCCTGTAAAGCAGGGTTGTCGCGTTGTTCGACGCTGGCAAAAAAAGCGTCCATATCTATATGAATAATCTTTCGCATCGCAATACGCCAAAATTAATGCGTTTTTTATGGAAATAAAATTATCTTTGTAAAGCTAAATCTACCATTTTTTTCATTAAAATCTCCTATAACAATATGAAAAAGTTCTTCATTTTCTTCTTTTCAATTTCGATTGTTTCCATATCCTCTGCTCAACTCGTTGTACAAGGTGTCGATAACGCCACGATGAACAGTTTTACGAAAACCGATGAGATGAGAAAAGCGCTCAATGCGTCCAACTCACGCCAAGCAACGGGTTTTGACAACCGCTACGAAGGCGTTCAAGGCTCTCCTTTCTTAATTGAAGATTGGTTAGAAGGTACTTTAACCTTGTACGATTCGGCTGTTGTAAAGGATAAAATTAAATATAAATTTGAACTCATTAATAATACTATTTGGATCAAATTAGGTACAGGGGAAGAGCGCATTATTTACAGCCGCGAGTTGCTTTCACTTGAATTAACCGATAAAAACAATAAGCACTATCTTATTAAAAAGGTAAAACTACCTGACATTAAAGATAAAGATCATTTTTCAATCATCCTTTTTGAGAACGAAAACATGACACTTGTTAAAGATGTGAAAAAGGTATTTCGCAAAGCAAATCTTGAAGACAAAGGAATCGTAACGGTTGGCAAAGCCTACGATTGGTTTGAAGACGTTGCGAAATACTATGTAAAAACGGGTAACAAATCTTATTTTGTAGAAACAAACTTAAAAAAGTCAAATCTGATAAGCTTTGCACCTAAATCACATGAAAAAATGATTGAACAATATTGCGAAAAAAACAATATTCGCAAAAACTTAAGCGAAGAAGATGCAGTTAAATTAGTGAAGTTTATAGGCGATTTGAAATAAATTTGGGATTTTTAGATAAAAAACAAAGACGATAAGACTCTTTTAAGGTCTTATCGTCTTTGTTTTTTATCTAAAATCATTTCACATCATAAATCACCTTTAAGCCACGCAAACCAGCATCAATCACTTTTTCAACGACAGGTTGTCCCGTATTAGCCTGAGCATTATAATCCCATTTGCCGTTGCGTTCAACGGATTCTTCCCATTCAAAAGAACGATTGATACTAAATGATAAAGTGATATAAATATCTTGTGTTTCATTGCCTGTAATACTGAGGGGGGTATCAAACTTGCCCGTAATTACGCCCGAACCTAATGGATTGGGCACTGTCGTTGATAACGCATTGACAACTGTCGTAGTACCTTCGGGCGATTGACCATTAAACATTTTATCATTTGACGCATAAGAGGATACCAGTTTTGTTTCAAAACACCAATAGCCTTGCTTAAAATTCCCTGTCGTCACTTTGTCCAATTTACTCCACACTTTGTAAGGTGCTAAATAATTGTTATGTCCTAAAAACGACGCTAAAGTGCCTCTTTGGTCTAGAAACGTTCCTGAAAAAGGTACATTGTACATATTGAATAAAATATCAAAATTTTGATAAGCAACAGAAGCCCTCGCCCATTCATAGCGACCTATTCCAAAATTTTTCATAGGTACGGTCAAAAACACCTCACCTTCTTTCGCCATTTTGACTTGAGAAAAATCAATTGCCCCTTCTCCTCCTGCCAGCGTTTCGGGTGTCGTTAGCAACACCAAGCCCTTGCCCAATGCGGTCGAATTATTAGTCGTCAACTCTATTTGTTGGATACCAATTTGATTCATCAAAGGTGTTTGTGCCGCCCTACCTGAACCGACGCCCGCAGGAAAGCCTTTGTTATCAAGACGTTCTTGCAATCCATCAAATTTAACGCGAAAGTGAACGGCATACTCCGGCTCTTTTTTACAGCCTGTTAAGAAAAATAGTAATCCGGAAAAAAATAAAATGCAGAGTTTTTGCTCAATTTTCATGTTGCACGTAGTGTTCTTCGTGAAAAAAAATGGTTATAAATGATGTACGCAGGGCAAAATACTGAGGGGTAAGAAATTGTTATTTTTCGTAGAAAAACACAGCTTCTTAATATTAATCGAGTTCCAATTGGTGAGTGAGATTATAATTTCTATGTCGTTTTTTGTTAGAATTTTGTATTTTTTTTTGTTTTACTATACAAAAATAATGGGCTTTAATGGATAATCCTAACGTATGCCCATAAATATTTATATTTTATAACTAATGGTCAGTTTTTACTTGTTTTACTAAACCTTAAGCTGTATTGCCCTATGCTGTGTTGACATCATATATGTACATACGACAAAAACGGAAGTAAAAAATCGTTATTTGTCGAAATATTATTTTGACATAATACTGACATAAAAAATTTGACTTTTAATATCGAAGAACACGTCAAAATTTTCTTAGCTTTCGCCATTAAACTGTGAAACTAATTTTTTAATCAAAAACCTCTTTTTATGAAAAAACTGTTTGTTCTGCTCTTTCCTATCATCGTCGTGCTACTCGCTTGGCAACAACCGCCTCCTCCACAAGGCAACCGTCCACGCCCCGCACCCATCAATCAAGACAGCTTGAGAAAAGAACGTCAACGGATGGTTGATGAAGTCTTGGCTGACATAAAAGGCAAGGAAAATATGCGTGCCGATTCCGTTTTTACGAACATCAAATTGTTCAAAAATCTCAGCGCTGAACGGATGCTGAATGTCATGAATGAAGGTTGGAGTAAAGCCCTCGGCGTGGGTTGCAACCACTGCCACAACGTCAATAAATGGTCTGACGAAGCTAAAAATGACAAGCAACTCGCACGAGATATGGCGGCGATGACGAATAAAATCAATAAAGAATTGTTACAAACGATGAAAGGTTTGGATGAAAAATCGTCCATCAACTGCACCAGTTGCCACAATGGACGGAAACATCCTGCGAAACGGTTGGATTAAAAGTCAGTGAATACCCCCCTCAGTAAAAAAGCCTTTGTACACCTGTGCAAAGGCTTTTTTTATGATTGTTTGACTAAAAAGAAACCCACAATATGCCCAAAAACGCATAATAAAAAATCAATAAAACGCTCAACAAACCGACTATTGCAGAGTCATAAAACACCGTTCCGTGTGTCATCCGTTTGCCTAAATATTGACTTAAAAAATATACAGGAAATTGGAAAACACAACCGACATAATACATCAATTGCCCGAACCAACCTAACAGTAGATTTTGACCTTTAAACTGAAGAGGCGAAGGGAAATTCTCGGACAAACGGGCATACAGTTTCTCATTTAATTGTTCTGCTTGCCCCTCTTCATCTCTTTGAATATCAATCTTTTGTATTGGTTTTCCAAAAATGACATCGCATTTTTTACCCCATTTTGCAAAGCTGTCATAAGTGATAGAAACGGGTACTATTTGCACCTCAATGTCCTCTGCCCAAGCCCTTTGCGCCATCGTGATAAAACCTTTTTTCAAGGGCATCACCTTTGTTTGATGCGTACAAAAGCCTTCTGGAAAAATGAGAATCCACTCATTTTTGCGAAACAACTCTTGACATTCATCAAATGTCTTTTTGTTTTTCAATACCGCATTTTCGCTTTGATCTGACTGCCGAAAAATGGGCAACACCTTAAAATGTCGCAGAATTTTATTCGCCAAAGGTTTGCGAAAAGCATCACCTCTTGCCAAACAGTAAACGCCCTGTTCGAGCGAAGCAGCCACATACAAAGCATCTAAAAAAGAGTTGCTGTGCGTAACCGTAAACAAAATGGGTTTGTTGGTCGGTACGTTTTCTAAACCTTCCCAACCAATTCGTTTGTTGTAAAAATGGAGTGATATGCGCACCATGAAGCGCATGAAATGATATAGCATAAGTTGGTTTTTAGGTATAAAAATACATGTATTATGAATATTTGGAAAAAATATAGTTGGAAATGTTTGAGTATTATTACCCCCTCAGTATTTCACAAAAAAAAGGCAGCTTGCAACTGAATGCAAACTGCCTTTTAAATTTGGAAAGTGGAGCTGGAGGGAATCGCTCATGTGCAAAAAATTCAATTTCTTTTGAAAAAAGAATAATTGCTCTCCGATTTCTCGAAGTAGTGGACTATCTCTTCACCATTTTCTCTTGAAAGAGAATTTAGGTGTCGGGCGCTCTGGCAGGTATTCCGTGCGACTTTACGCACACCCTGTAGTCTCTGCACCTTTTCCAAGTGTACTTGGAACTTGGCTCAGGATTGGCATATCCTAAAAAACTTAGGACTTAGCTTTCCCTGAATTCACCCGATTAAATTGCCCAAAAGTTTCCCCTTGGGAGGTCCGATTCGTTGAACCCTCGTCCGGTCAAAGCATTAGAGAGCTTTCTACATGTTTAGTTGCCATATTTGTTTTATTCGAGCTGTGGGGAGGTTGGACAACACACCCAGACCGCAACCTTATCTCTTTGGAGTTCGCCAACAGCCAGAGCGCTCTGTTGACTATTCTGATTAGGGATGATACGCCGTGCTGCAGAAACCAGAAAATCTACGTAACTCCGTAGAGCGTGCACTTAGCGTAAAGGCATTCTAATTCCTAGAATTAGGCCGCCATGGCATATTGATAGTTGCCGACTATGGTTTTAAAGTATCATTTTAACGGGTGATAACTTCATATCCCGACATGCTTACTAACCAATTCACTTTCCCGTCGAATCCGGTCAGCCCCATTTGTAAAAGAACTTATTTCCCTAGAAGGGACGCAAAGATAACTATTTTTGAGGTTAAAAAGTTCCTTTCGGTTAAATAACTGTTAAACCACACATTATTGGTCGCTAAGTTTTTAATTTTGTAGAAAATATAACAGAAAGGCGCATCAACAGTCTTTTATCGAATAGAATAGGACAAGTCCAGAACATGAATCAAAAAGCAATTTGGGTAATTATAGGCTTAATGTCGTTAGCGGTCGTCGGGGTATTGTCGCTACAAATGAGTTTTATCAACAACAGCCGTCGGTTGAACGAGGAACAATTCGACAAACACGTGGCTGCTGGCATGAAAAAAGTGGCAGAACTGCTTGAAAATGTCGAAAATGTTCAAGTTTCTCGCTATGCGAATGGTTACTCCATCAGACAATTCGAAGCAGACACAAACGGCAATTTTCGTTATCAGCAACAAATCGTCCTTTCCAACGACCCCTCAGTATTGCGACAAACCATGGAGGCTGTCCACCTCAAACAAGAAATGTTTAATACACCCATCGAAGAACGTATCGAAGTCATTCGCCTTGACCGATTTTTGAAAGATGAATTGGGTACTGAAATTCCATTCAGTTATGGTGTTTGGTCAAATCCATTAAATAGTTTTGTTATTTACAACAACCACTATGTCGTACCCAATGAAAGTCAAGCGGGCTATAACTATCTAAAATCTTCATCATATAAAACAAAATTATTTCCTAACGATATCATCAATATCCCTGGTACTTTATACGTTTTTTTTCCAACCAAATCCGCTCATGTTTGGGGGCGTTTGTGGCTCGATTTGTTGATGTCCTTGTTGTTTACAGCCATCATTTTAGCCTCTTTTGCTTATACAATCAGCGTTATTTTACAACAAAAGAAGCTGTCAGAGATGAAAAACGACTTCATCAACAATATGACGCATGAGTTCAAAACGCCCATCGCCACCATTTCTCTCGCTTCCGATTCCATTATCAACCCCTCAGTAATTGGCAATCCCGATAAGGTCAAACGCTTCGCACACATCATCAGCCAAGAGAACAAACGGATGCACGGACAAGTCGAAAAAGTGTTGCAAATGGCACTCGTAGAGCGTGGGCGCATTAAACTGAACTTTACAGATGTCAATATCCATCAAGTCATCGAGCAAGCCGTTGGTAATATGGCGCTGCAAGTCGAGCGAAAAGAAGGCACTATCTCTGCGCACCTCAATGCCGAAAAATACTATATCGAAGGCGATTTGAACCATATTTCAAATATCATCAACAACCTTTTGGACAATGCCAATAAGTATTCACCTGAAAATCCAGACATCACTGTTTCGACGGTCAATAAGTCAAATGGCATCGAAATCACTGTTTCAGACAAGGGAATTGGTATGACAAAAGAAGCCAAAAAGCGTATTTTTGAAAAATTTTACCGCGTCCATACAGGCAATTTGCATGATGTCAAAGGCTTCGGTTTAGGGCTTGCTTACGTCAAAGCGATGGTCACGGCTCACAAAGGTTCAGTTGATGTGAAGTCTGAATTGGGCAAAGGATCGAGTTTTATTTTACTTTTTCCTTTCAAAGCTGGTCAAACTGTTGAGGAGGAATGAGACGCACATATCTTCTTTTAAAATATTTAAAATCAACAAATTGAGAATTATACTGAGGGGTCTAAATAAGGTGCTATTTTGTAAATCGCTGCTTGAATCTTAGCCGCTACTTCTGAAATTGTTCCACTGCCATCTATCTCAATGATGTTTTCATCCCTTGTTTTTCTAAGAAATGTTATTGCATCAAAATATTTCTGCCTTGATTCATCGAGATTGGCTTCAAACAATTCTTCGGGTTGATCCCGTATTTTCATGCGCTCGTAACATACATGACTGTCCACATTGATAAAAAATATAACATCTGGTTTGATGGCATATTCGTTGTACAACATTATTTTTTCAAAAGGAAAATCAGGACGACTTTGATATACCAACGATGACAAATAATACCTATCTGAAATAACAATATGCCCCTCCCCTTCCAACCACGGACGAATGAGCCGATGACAATGGTCTAACCGATTCGTGGCATAAGCCAACGGCAAAACGCTGGGCGCATCATGCGGTATTTTTTTCGTCAATACTTCTCTGATAAACAAGCCGGCGCACATATCGTTGTTGGGTTCATACGTCAATTTTACGCTGCCTTTTCCCTGTGGGTCAAGTGCTTTCGCTAATTCTTTTGAGGCTGATGATTTGCCCGAACCGTCTAAGCCTTCGATGACGATGAATAGGGATTTATTTGATGTCATAAAACACTGATTAATAATGAATAACTTCTAAACAAGTAATGTGCTGCAAAACTACAATACTTTGCGGATCTAACAAATAGAGATTTTTTTCAATCAGATTATTCATTTAAGGGTTGATTTATAGCACTCAAAAAAAAATCCGGTGCTCTCCATCATCAATGTCGAGCTCCAAATAAATTAAGTCGAGCTCCAAAAAAATTAAGCAAAACGCCAAAAAATACCCCTCAGTAAAAATGCCTTCTCTGACTCGTAAAGGCTTTTTTACTGAATCATGTTAGCTAATTTAAAAAAATGCAATTATTTTCGTACATTCAACTATCTTAAAAACAAGACTTAGACATGTCAAAAAGAAAACAAGATGATGATAGACTAAGGAACTACGGTAAAATCCAAATCAAAGTCTATAAAGATATGATTGTGACTTATGGTGAATTTTTTGAAGCTTTAAAACAAATTGGTTTCAAAGAAATACCATCTAAAACGCATTATGAATTCATGTCGCCCGTAAGCAATTTTGGATTGAGTATTCCAAGAGTAAAAAATAATGGGTTGCTGCATACACTTGATGAAAAAATGTGGACTCCTGATTTTTTCACCTATTCTCAAACTTTATATCTGGGTTATGAGATTGATGATATCGACGACCTTGCTAAAATTATTGAACGTAAAAGAGGAAATGCGGTTGGGAGAATGATTTTGGGGTGAGGTTTTGATACCCCTCAGTAAAAAAGCCTTCGCGGATGTGCTAAGGCTTTTTTACTGATTACAGTTTTTTGTTTTTCGGCTATTATTCTTGCTTCATTTCTAATTTTCAATAATTTAATAGCATTTTCTGCCTCTTGCTTCCTTTTTTTCTCTTTTTCTGCCTTTTCAGATTCGTATTGTTCACTAAAAATAGAATATAAATAAAAAAAAACAGCGAATAAACATATTCCGATCCACATATTATCCAATATTTTCATGAGTTATTGTTTTATAAGTAAATTGAATATATATATTTTATGCATCAAAAGTACAAATAAATTTTACATTTATCAAATTTCAAACTCGTTTCAAAAAAAATATTGAACACGTTGCCAAAGAAAAATGAACTCATTAATACTTTATTATCCCAACGTCTTAACTTCTCCCTCAGTATCAACTCTTAAAATCACTCTATTTTCGGACTATTCAACGACTCTGACATCCGTTGAGCCACAGAACGCTGAACAATTTGTTGAATGAGAGAATTCATATTTTTCAGTTTAACTAAATTATTAAACCCAAAGAAACCAAATTCAATGACTAATTTCCCCAGTAGTTCATCGGCAAATGAAGAAGAAATGACACTTAAATCTTTAAAATCAATCACAAAACGCCTTTTAGTTTCGATATAGTTATTCAAAATTTCAAGACGTAACTTTTTCCCAGAGGGGCGTGTTCCTACACCATCGCGCCATTGTTTTAATGAATAAACCAAATCGCCTTCTTCATTTTCGAGATTTTCCAAATAATAATTGACATAGTCTTTATGTGGCTCTCCTTTAAAAATCAACGCTTCTTCAATCGAAACTTTATTTTCATAATGTAATTGAAAATCAACAATTGTACCGCCATTATCATCAGAAATTGTTGGAATATTT
The DNA here is from genome assembly GCA_043721685.1 of Saprospiraceae bacterium. Classification (GTDB taxonomy): domain Bacteria; phylum Bacteroidota; class Bacteroidia; order Chitinophagales; family Saprospiraceae; genus JAAFJT01. The sequence goes on from JAYSQG010000123.1 coordinate 14,580, forward strand.
GATAAAGTTGTGACAATATTATCTTCTAATTTATACAAAGCTGTATTTGAAATAATCGTTAATCGTCCTTTATTAAATTTAACAATTTGATGCAAACCATACATACCATTGCCTTGACCGACCTTCTTATCTCTTGTTACACTTTCTTGAACTGCTATATTTAAGGCTTCTATTGGTGTTGAAGGTTTATGTATAGAATCTTTCAACGAATTATAAATACCTTGCCCGTTATCACAAACACAAAAAGCGACATGTTTCCTTTGATGATGAATTTGCCCCATAACAAAACCATATCCTCTACCAGAATGCTCAAGAACATTGCCCATAACTTCATTCAATGACCATGTTAAACTGTCTAAAAAGCCTGGTTGGAATTGTCGACTTCTCCGCAAGTCCAAAATCAACTTGTCAACGACAATATTAACATCTGCATCATTTTTAAATCTCCAGACCTTATTTAGAGGTGTCGAAAATAATATTGCTTCATCCTTTTCTGATTCCATGGGTTCTAAAATATAAGTTGCGCTTACTTTAGTATTCTCCACATAACAATTAAATGAAACGTTGAATTTATTTTTAAAATAATCAATTATACTCGCTACAGGGACGGCAGTATTAGGAAATATTCTTTTCACGTCACTAAAATCTAAATCAAATTGTCGTTGATTTTTACTGATACCATCTTTTATCATTGTAATAAAATCTGTAACAACTTTGGGGTCGCTCATGTCATGAAAACTGAAAGTAGATGTTGTTTTACGATATTTCATTGTTACGATTTAATTATAAAAAAAAAATTAAACTAATTGAATAACCCTTTCGCCTTCTCTAACGCTACAACCAACCCCTCAGTATCCGTCCCCCCCGCCGTCGCAAAAACAGCCGAACCGCCGCCGCCGCCTTTAATCTCCTTCGCCATTTCACGCACTATCGCCCCAGCATTCCAGTTTTTAGCTTTTGCCAATTCAGGACTGATACAAATCGTCAACTGCGGTTTGTCACTATTGATTGAACCAAAAACGATGACCGCATTGCCAATCTCTTTTTCAAGATTCGTCGCCAATGTTTTCACCGCATTCACATCACTCAAAGCGATTTGTTTGATGAGGATATTGACCCCCTCAGTATTTTGGAATGCTGAACGCAATTCTTTCTGCAAAGCTGTCGCTTGTTCGATGTGCATTGTTTCAATTTGCTTGCGTTGGGCTTTATTTTCATCTAAAAGGGCATCTACTTTTTTAGCTGTTTCTTTCGGATTTTTGAAAATATCACGGATTTTATCCAATTCAGCTATTTCTGATTTGACATATTCTCGGGCTGTGCGCGCTGTAAGAGCCTCGATACGTCTGACACCCGCCGCCACAGCACTTTCAGCGACAATTTTAAACAAACCTATTTCACCCGTTGCTTGTACGTGCGTACCACCGCACAACTCTTGGCTGAAATCCTTATCAAACGTGATAACCCGCACGGTTTCACCATATTTTTCACCGAACAGCATCATTGCACCTGTTTTGCGCGCATCTTCGATAGGCATATTGCGGACTTCATGTAAGGCGATGTTTTCACAAATTTTATCATTCACAATATCTTCGATTTGTGCCAATTCTTCTTTTGAGACACCTTGAAAATGCGAGAAGTCAAAACGCAAACGTTTATCGTCCACATTTTGCCCTTTTTGCACCGCATGTTTGCCCAAAACAGCATGCAAAGCCGCGTGCATCAAGTGAACACCTGTATGATTTTGAGAAATCGCTTGGCGTTTTGTCTTATCTACTTCTGCTCGAACATTTGGGTCGTATATGTTTTCAGGTAATTCGTTGACGATGTGAATGATTAAATCGTTCTCTTTTTTGGTATCTAAAACAGCAATACGTTCACCATCAAAATACATCGCACCAGTGTCGCCGACTTGTCCACCGCTTTCTGCATAAAAAGGTGTGCGGTTCAAAACGATTTGATATTGCAGCCCTTTTTTATCCGTAACTGCTCTGTATTTCAATACTTTAGCATCTTCGACTTTCAATTGGTCGTAACCGACAAATCTTACACCTTTAGCAAATGCACCGTTTTCATCAATATATAAATCATCTTCAACGATAACCCAATCGCCGACTTGCTTTTCAGCATCACGCTTTGAGCGTTGTTTTTGTTCTTGAAGTAGTTTTTCGAATCTTTGACTATCAACAGAATATTCTCTTTCTCTTGCAATCAATTCTGTTAAGTCTATTGGGAAACCGCTTCTATCATAAAGATCAAAGGCTGCCTCACCTGTAACGAGTTTAGGTATAAAGTTATTTAAAGCAACAATATTTTGATTTATAATATCATCATAATCAATTAATCTTTTTCCACCAGATAAAAAATTAGGGTCATGATTCAAATATTCATTAATAGACCCAAAACTTTCTAAATCTGTAACCAAAAGATTAAAAGGTAATATTTTAATGACTAAAGAGTTATTGTATATAAGCCTTTCCCAATCTACTCGAATATTTATATTATCGCAATAGTCTTTTAATCTCCACCCTTTAATATCTGGATTAAAATTCGTTTCTAATATTTTTAAACCATTCTCCAAAGTCCGCAAAAACGAGCGTTCTTCTTCCAAAATAACCTTTTGTACAAAGTCTTGTTGCGCTTTGAGTTCAGGAAAAACGTCCGAAAATTCAGAAGCCAAAAGTGGAATCAATTTATTCAAAAGCGGCTCTTTAACATCCAAAAACGAATAATAATAGCGCACAGCCCTACGCAAAATGCGTCGAATCACATATCCCGCACCATTTGACGACGGCAATTGTCCATCAGCAATCGTAAACGCAACGGCACGAATGTGGTCAACAATAACCCGCATCGCTACGTCCGTTTTTGCCGTGCGTTCATAGCTGCCTGTATAGGTTTTGCCGCTTTCTTTTTCCACCAATTGGATAAATGGCGTGAAGATATCGGTGTCATAAGTATATTTTTTGCCTTGCAAAATCATACACAAACGCTCGAAACCCATGCCTGTGTCCACATGTTGTGCAGGCAAAACGACGAGAGAACCGTCCGCTTTGCGCTCAAATTGCATAAAGACGTTGTTCCAAATCTCAACTACTGAGGGGTCGTCCATATTGACCAATTTTTCGCCCGGTACTTTCGCCCGTTCTTCGTCGCTGCGGAAATCGAAATGGATTTCGGAACAAGGACCACAAGGACCTTGCGCGCCCATTTCCCAAAAATTATCTTTTTTATTGCCATCGAGAATCTGATTGTCGGGCAAATATTTACGCCAATAGTTGCGTGCCTCTTCGTCAGAAGCCAAACCTTCTTTTTCGTCGCCACCAAACACCGTTGCATACAAACGGTCTGCGGGCAAACCTAAGACGGTATGCAACAATTCCCAAGACCAATCAATGGCTTCTGCCTTGAAATAATCGCCAAAAGACCAGTTTCCGAGCATTTCGAACATGGTGTGGTGCGTGCCATCAAAGCCCACATCTTCCAAATCGTTGTGTTTGCCCGACACACGGAGACATTTCTGCGTATCGGCAATCCGTACTGCGGGAGGCGTACCGTTGCCCAAAAAGTAGTCTTTAAACTGCACCATACCCGAATTAGTAAACATCAAAGTCGGGTCATTTTTCAAAACCAAAGGTGCAGAAGGCACTATTTTATGCTGCTTTGAAGCGAAAAAGTCGAGGAACGCTTTGCGTATTTCTCTGGATGTCATATCTTTTAATTGATTGATTGTCAAAAAATTTCGCAAAAATACAATAAAAAAAGGCTTTGCCAAATGAAAACCATTGTCGCAAAGCCTTTTTGAAGGAAAATACTGAGGGGTACTACGCCGCCTGTCCCATCTGCCCATATTCATCTTTATACTCCTTTATTTCTTGATGCAAATTTTTAGTAGCTGTGAGCAAGTTTTTTTCAGCTTTTTGCAAGGCAAGGCGCATAAGTGCTTTTTCTTCATGTGGCAATTCATCAAATTTTTGCCAAAAGCGTTTGTCAACGGCTTCTTTTTCAGAAGGTGTTTCTGCCATTAGCAGGAGTGTATAATACGTTTTTAAGCCTTCGTTATCCGTGAGACTATTGACTAATTTATTGACATTGAAGTATCTTTCCATGATTAGTTATTTTTATCTGTTGAGGAATCGTCTTGCGACAGTTCTTTGATTGCTTGATTGATGGCATTGATTTCATCGAGAGCCGCATTGATGTATTCTTCATAACCCGCTTCGTCGCCTTCCCAAATCCTATTTTTGTTTTCAGCATGACGATTAATGAGGTACAAAAGGTCGGCTCTTTTCTCTAATAATGCTGTTAATCGTTTAAGTTCATTCATATTCGTTTACATTTGTTTTGTTCGATGGAAAATACTGAGGGGGTCACAATTTCTTCAAAACATCATTAACCGAAAGGACAAAACCAGAAATAACAGGCTCGGCAGAGCAAATATCATCACCGACACAAACGGTCATTTGCTTACCACGGTAAATATGGATTTCATTTTGATTTGGAAAAACATGCCAAACAATCGGTACTTGTGCTGCTCGATAATCTTTCATTTTCAACACCACTTTATTCATTTGGTCGTTTGTAGAAATGACCTCAATCACAAATTGTGGGACAACAATATTCGCATCATCTTGTGCCAAACGGATTTGTTCCTGCGTGTAATAGGCAATATCGGGGCGACGGTGATTACCCTTGAAAAAGTTATCGCCTTCGGCAATTAGTAAGCCTCCAACATTTAATGAACGGAATAGTTCTTGGAGGTTGTAGTTAATGTAAAACTGTTTTCTATCCATAGCACGGGGAGTTTTCTCAACACAACCATTGACCCATTCGTATTTAAACCCATCTTCGCGTTCAAGATAGTTTTTTTCGAATGCCTCCCAAGAGATTGGGCGTGGCTTTTGAGGGACTGGCTTTGTTTTTCTTTTTTGAAGAGCTTCAGCAACCATATTTTTTAAATTTTAACAAAGTTAACCACTATTTTCAAAATTACAAAGGCTTTGCCAAATGAAAACCATTTTGGCAAAGCCTTTTTGATGGAAAATACTGAGGGGGTACTTTATTCAATTTCCTCTTTGTTCTTATCATCCAATTCACCCATTAGATGCATCACTTTGCTCAAAGTCAAATCCTCTTTTTTCTTTCCTTTGAAGAATTGCGCTATCCGATTGCGTTTCTCGGGCAGCGCATTGATTAAAGATTTTTCATTGATCTCTACTTCTTTTAGGTGTCCCTTATTGTCTTTTTGGAAATAGTACCGATAATCCTTTTCGAGTCCGTAATGGAGCATTTTTTTATGTATGTCTCGATACAATTGGAGCGTAGGTGTTTTATAAACGACTTGCACCAAAGTCAAATTTTTCTTTTTTGGCAAAGTAACAGGCATAAAAACCACTGTATAATCTTCAAACAAAAGTTTACAATACAGCACATCTTTGGGTTCCAGATAGAGCTGCTTGCCAGTTGCCGTTTTGACTTCAATCGTTTGCTCAACTTGGTCAAAACGATAGCCCAAGTCCGTCGTGAATAATCCTTTACGTGTCCTCAATTCGCCTTCACGAAAAAGGCTGTCATTGAAAAAACGTTCCTTAAACAGTTCTTCTACTCGATCGTCATGTGCCATACTATGAAAGAATAAGGGAGTGGGCGATTCTCCTATAGCTTGGGTTTGAGCAAAAGCAACAACAGCCCACAAAGAAAAGAATGCAAGAAGTTGATTTTTTTTCATTTTTCTAACGTTTTAATCGTTTTCAATAACAAAACATTTTGGACAAAAATACCCACTTCATTTAATACAAAAGCGATTAAACACTATTTTAACATAGGCTTAATCGCTTTTTTATTTTACCAAAATTTTAAGATTTGGATATTGTATTGTTAAGGATTAGGTTTATCCAATTGCGCCATAATATCCGCCAGTTTTGTCACGGTCAGCCCGTCTTTTGATTGCCCCGCTTTGAACAATTTGAGAATCTGCACGCGCTTTTCGGGCAGCATATTTATAAAGGATTTGGTATTGATTTTCACAAGTTTGAATGCACCTTTATCCCCTTTACGCAAATAATAGCGATAGTCTTTTCTGATTTCGTCATAGACTTTTTCGGAGCTGTATCCATCTATATTCTCGCTTTTGACTCGGAAAATAAACTTGCGCGTGTCGCGGTAAAGCTGCATCGTTGGGCTTTTATAAATAACTTGAACCATCGTCAATTTACGTCCATTTGGCACTGTGGCAGGTATAAAAACAACAGTTTTGTTCTCTATAAACAACTTTAAATATTCAATATCGCTTTCATAGAGATAAACTTCCTTATCATTTTCCATTTTTATCTGAACAGTGCGCTCAATTTGGTCGAAGCGATAAGACAATTGGGTGGTGTAAAGACGTTTAGTCGTTTTCAATTCGCCTTCCCGATAGAGGCTGTCATAGAAATAACGCTCGCCAACGAGTGGCTTTTCCCGTCCATCATAAGGATAGATGTATTGAAATCGTTCATCCATTGAAGGTAAATTTAAACGCCCTGTAGTCGCTAAGGCAGCGGGAGCTTGTGCGTAAGCAATAAGCCCTTGAAAAATAAATAATGCAAAAAGTTCAAATTTTTTCATTTCTTTTTTTCTTGAATTTGTGAAATAAAAAAAGTAATTTTGGTACAATTTTAATAAATAATTTTGATATGGACAACGTTTGCAAAATACTTATAGTTGCCTTACTACATTTTTTTATTGAGGGGGGCATCTTAGCCCAAGGGCATTTCAAAGCCACTGTTTTGGCTGGCATCAACTATTCACAAATAGATGGGGACCAACAAGAAGGTTATCGTAAACCAGGTGTTAGCTTGGGTTTATGTAGCAGCATATATATTAGACCAGATATCGAAATCGGTACGGAGTTACTCTACAATGCCAAAGGCGCAGTACCTAATTCAGGTATCCCCGTCAATGGCTTAGGCTTCGATGACAAATATTTCAGCAGGTTCTCGTTGAACTACAGCGAAATTTCGCTTTTTGGCAGCTATCATTTTAAACCCAACTTTGCAAAAAAATATTATGCGCGGTCTTTACAATTTGGCCTGTCTTACGGTCGGCTTTTAAAGTCCTCAACGTCGATTATCAAATACAATACGCCCGTTACCTCACTTGAAACAACGATTGAGAATCAATATAATCCTAATGACTTTTCTTATATTATAGGTTTTTCGCAACTGATTACGCCAAGAATTGGCATCTCAATTCGCCACACGCGTTCTATAAATTATTTATACAAAAACCCTGCATTCAGAAGTGCGAATGGTCAGGTCACTTCTGGTTTCAAACATCTGCAACCGTTTTTTCTAAGTTTTCATCTGTTTTACAATTTTATTTCACCTAATAAAGTGATGGGCTTACATATCAAAAAGAATAGACCAAATAGAAATCCCTTGGAGGAGTTATATTAATTTAATGGATAGTTGGTGATGGATAATAAGGACAGTTTTTATAGTTTTGCGTAAAAATCAAGCCACGTTTATTTCAAATAGGCGTGGCTTTCATATTTCATCATTCATATTTCATACTTAATCAATGAATTATTTTGAATTTTATGACCTCCCTATTACCTTTCAACTTGACGAAACAGCATTGAAAAAGACGTTTTATGCGAACTCAAAACGCTATCATCCCGATTTTTTTACGCTTGAAAATGAAGACCGTCAAAATGAGATTTTAGAACTTTCGACGCTCAATACACAAGCCTATAAAACGTTGTCTGACTTTGACCGCCGCATGAAATATGTGCTGGAATTAAAAGACGTTTTTGAAGAAGAAGGTAAAAATTCACTGCCTCAAGACTTTCTGATGGACATGATGGACATCAATGAAGCCATTATGGAGTTGGAATTTGACTTTGATGAAATCGCCTATCAAAAGGTGATAAAAGATGCGCAAAATATTGAAAATCAAATACTTGAAGAGGTAAAACCCATCATCGAAAACTATCAAAACGGCGTGACCCCGCAGTCAGATTTAGAAAAAGTGAAAAATTTTTACTTAAAAAAACGCTATTTGTTGCGTATATTGGAAAACGTTTCTAGATTTGCCCCGCAATAATCGCAACAGCGTCTGCAAAACGAGCCGAAGTGGTGGAATTGGTAGACGCGCTGGATTCAAAATCCAGTGAGGGCAACCTCGTGCGGGTTCGATTCCCGCCTTCGGTACTGCAAGCCGTAATCCATTGTTTATCAATGTTTTACGGCTTTTTTTATTATTTCAAATTGCTAAAATTTCACGCCATATCGTCGTATAACGCGGCGAGCGAAAAGCCGATTTCATTTGCCAATTCGAGAAACTTTTGCTGGCACATGTCGAAAAACGAACCGTATTTTTGCCCATTCGGGCATTGATAACGTCCATCGTGTGCATCAGCGACTCCCGTTTGCGTTCCGTTTCGGCTTCGCCAAAAATATCGGCTTGCAACGTTTTGTTGGAAGTCAACGCCGAAGCCATGATACCTGCCTTTTTGTACGCCAATCCTTTCTGATGAATTTGTTCTATAATTTGTGTTGCCACAGCAATGATTTTAGCCGTGTCGGAGGTCGGCACGGGCAATTCAATTATCTTTGTGGTGTAGCCATACCCCCCCTCAGTAAAATTGCCTTTAAATCTGTTTCGTACCAAAAAAATGGTTAAGACGCTTGCTTTTTGATTGAAATGGCGCAATTTTTCACCCATTTTAGTCGCATAAGTGGCAATGGCTTCTTTAAGGTCACCTATATTTTCGATGTCTTTTTGGAAAGCACGCGAGACGCACATATTTTGTCGGTCGGTCTCTGGCGGCTCTAAGTCGTGGCACGGGAAGCCTTTCAATTCCTTCACCAATCGCACACCGACCACACCCATTTCCTGCCGAATCCACGATTCCGACGCGTTGCGCAATGCCCAAACATTTGTAATGCCATACATTTCTAAGCGTTTTTGATGCGCTTTGCCGATGCCCCACACTTCGCTCACAGGGATTTTACGCATAATCGCTTCGTGTTGTGTTGCGTCAGAAAGTGAAAAAACACCTTTATACTGGGGGGGGATAATGCATAAGAATTAGGCTTTTTGGCGATGTGATTTGCCAATTTTGCTAAGGTTTTTGTGGGTGCAATGCCGACGCTGACGGGTATGCCTGTATATTGTTTTACATCGGTGCGCAAAAGATGCCCGAATCGGTTAATCGTCGCAGCATCGTTTATAGGGAAAGTGTATTTCAAAAACGCTTCATCAATGGAATAAACCTCCATATCGGGACAATGAGACTGTAAAACATTCATCACACGCTCTGACATATCGCCATATAAGGCATAATTGGAGGAAAAAACAGCGACCTTATTTTTGCGAATGATGTCCCGAATCTGAAAAAAGGAACGCCCATCGGTATGTCCAAAGCCTTGGCTTCGGTTGACCGAGCGATTATGCAACCGTCATTGTTTGATAAGACAATGACGGGTTTATCGTTCAATTTAGGTTGAAAAACGCGCTCACAGGAGGCGTAAAATGAATTGCAGTCAACGAGAAGAAACATTGCAAGGCGTTTAGGTTACATTAAGCTTGCAATTTAAAACAAAAAATACAATTTGTATTAAAATTAAAATTTTTGGAAAATTATAAATCAGATTTATGGCCATTGACGTACAAAACAATCAAGTTTTGGGCATCTAAATCTTCCATAACCGCTTGCATTTTACCGCTTGTAAAAGCATCTTCAACGCTCAAACCGTTTGCCAAACCAAAGTAAAAACCGACGGCAAACGAAATGGCGATGTCGTCTTTGATGGCGTGCGCTGTGCCAACGACATACGGAACGGATTTGCCGACCACTTTTGCTTGAGATTCGGAATGGCAGGAATTGAAAACGACGATTTGAATAGGGATTTTCAGTTTTTTAACGGCGTTTGAAAAAATAAAATCCAATGCCCTGTCATCCACGACTTTCATGCCGCGCATATCGTTGTCGAAGACGATAATACCACCTGTTTTTTCATAATTTTTAGGTAAACCGATACCACGCGTGCCGTTTTCGTCGCCACTGCCCGAAGGGTCTTTGCCGTGACCGCTGAAATGAACGACATTGGGTTTCTGAATGATGAACAGCTTTGGGATTTCGGCTGCACTTAAAAATTTAGCTGTTGGAAAACGGAAATTGCCTTCTAACTCCACTGAGATGCGGCTGTGTTCAATTTCTAATTGCAAAAACTGCGTGCCTGGCGGGTTGGCACCCATAAAAAGAACGGTTTTTACTGAGGGGTTGCCCATCGGCATTAAAGTCTGTGCACCAACAGTTTGGAAAGGTTGACTTGCCGATTTGAACTCAGTTGAAGGGGCGACATTGTCGCTGACAACGGCGACGAGTTCTTCTAAAACCATTTCTTTGCGGCGGTCTTTATCGTTTATTCTTTCAATAATAGCCACTTTCAAAGCCAAACTAAAACTACCCGCTTTCAAGGCTTTGACCATAATCAGCCATTCAGTTGCTTCATTTTTATCAATAAACTGCTCTTTTTGAGAGACAAATTGGATATTGAAGGCATTTTCACCGCTGATGTCAATAAGGTCAACTTCCATGACTTCGGACACACGCACCGTTTTTATGACTTCATCGGTAAACTTGTCGGTGTCCTTTTTTAGTTGTTTTTTATCAAATGCTAAACGAACGATGCACTTGGTTTGGACACCTAACTGCATTTTGTCGGGTATGTTGTAGAGGATGCCACCTTCCGTTTGAGGTTTTGGTTTTGCGGATTTTGCAGCCGATTTTGCAGGTTTGGGTACAGAGTCAAACTGTTGCATATCAGGCATCGGTATAGGCACAGGCGGCTCTGCCCTACTGAGGGGTGGTAAAGACTGTTGGGAAGCCTCAATGTGTATTTCCTCAATATCCATCGCTGCTGAAATATCGTCAAATTCAGCCGTTGCAGCGCTTTCCATTGCTTCAGCAAATGCGCCACCGTCGTGTAGGCAACCCACGAAATAATAGAGGGCATCTGCGATGTCGGCTTCGTTGGTTTGGACTTCTTCTTCTGTAAATGCCCCTTGTTTTTTCTTTTTTTTGAAGGCAGAATACGCCTTTTTGAACTCTTCTATTTCATCTAACAGTTGTGCATTCTGTTTTTCGAAAGCTGATTCTTTCAGAAGTTGAATGGCTTTGTCAAAAGCCTTTTCGTCAATGTATTGGCGAATTTGGTCTTCGATCTGTCCCCATTTGTTATTTTCCATAAGATTTTGATTTATGCTGTTCAAAGATAAATTTTGAACAAATATAACAAATAATGATGAATTATGAGTGATGAATGATGAATAATGGAATGGTGAATATCTATTGGCTTTCCTAAAAAAAACAAGCCGATACTGAGGGGGGCTCAGTATCGGCTTGTTTTTTTCAGGAAATTGTTTACCAAAATAATTGAACTAAAAAGGTACATTTTGAATGATAAAGCATTGTGAATCAATGCTTAAAAAATTCATCATTTATCATTTATAATTCATCATTTCCTTATTCAATTATCGAATCAAATTCAACTCACCTGTTTCGGCACGAATCGAGTCGTCAGGCATTTTTAACTTGATGATATAGACATAGACATCAGAAGCCAGTTCATTATTGCCTTTTTTACCGTCCCAACCTTTGTAAGTTGCACTGTTGAGAACAGTTGAATTGGTTTCAGTATAGACTTCTGCACCCCAACGGTTGAATACTTGGAACGAAAGGACTTCGATACGACCTTTCCAGAAGCGCGGACGTGCATTTGTCGGTGCAGGTGGGAAAAGGTCATTGAAAATAGGTCCAAAATTCCCGTTAATCGTATCACCATTAGGCGTAAAGGCGTTTGGCAGTTCGTATTTAGGATAACGTATAAAGATTTGAATAGAGGTATCCTTTTTACAACCCGTTGTCGAAGTGACTGAAACTTTGTAAGAACCCTCAACTAATGGCTTGATATTGACCGTTTGTGTTGTACCTAATTCAGTGCCATTGACCGACCAATTGAAGGTAGGTCCTGCAAAATTACCTGTCAAAACAGCATTTAAAGTAACCGGTGTCCCTTGATCAAGCAGCCTATCCGCACGGAAAGTATCGGGCGAAATACGTACAAAGAAGTTCGGTATTGAGGTCACTCTGGACGAAGCGGACAAATTACATTTACCGTTTCCATACGTATAAGTCGCTGTATATGTACCATTTACGGTTGTTGGTGGATTAATGGTTGTTGTCGTTTGTCCTGAACTCCAACGAATCGTACCGCCGCCTAAATTATTGGAAGCCGTTGCTGTTAAGGTCAAAGGGAGACCTGCACAGATACTGGCATCAGGCGTAACAGTCAATGTCGCTGTCGCTACTTTCACCTCAACAGAGCTAGTATTCGAGCAACCATTTGAACCTGTGATGGACACCGAATAAGTACCCGTAGCGGCAGGTGTCACACGCGGCGCAGACGATGTACTTGTGAAACCGCTTGGTCCTGTCCAAGCATAGGTATTTGATGCATTCGGCGACGTATTCAAGACGATTGAGCTGTCTTTACAAATAGTTGGGTCAGCTGGGAATGTCACCGTCGGGAAAGGCTTGATGGTTATAGTCGTGGTTGCCGAACCTGGGCAATCGCCTACTTTGGCGGTCACCGTATAGTTATTAGCACCAACAATTGTAGGCATAACATTAATGGATGTTTTGCCATCGCCACTTGAAATATCTCCTTGTGGTCCTTTCCATTTCCAATCTTTTACGCCTGGGGTGACGGATGAGGCTGTCAAAACGATATTGATGCCTGTTGCCGTATTACAGATCGCCGTATCACGTGGCAACAGCACGATAACTGGATTTGGATTGACATTCACCTTTGTACTATCCGTTTGACGACAAACACCGTTTTGCATCAGGCGCTTATACGTTCGTGTTGAGTCCGCCGAAAGGACGATATTATATAATGAGTCTGGTGTCACTGTCCCGAGAGTAGGTGTCCACTTGAAGGTAATGCCTGGGAACAATACAGGTTCAAACACAGGTGAGCGCAACAAAATCAGTGTACCCATACAGACTGTGGTGTCTTGCGGCAATATATTCGTCGGCGACGGAAGCGAATCCACAAAGACTTCCGTGGAGTCACGGCGTGTACAACCTGGCAAAGAGACCGTGATATAGTACAAAGTTCGACGTGTTGGGTTGACGGTAACAGTTGTTACAGAGTCCGTTGGCAATGAAAAATCTTTGTTTGACCCCCATTTTGCCTTTAAACCCAGCGGTGTTGTCGCCGTTTTCAATGTCAAAGGCACACCGCGACAAATGCGGATGCTGTCAACAGTATCAATTTTTGCGGTAAGATTGATGCCTGTTACGGTCATCGTATCACGCGTAACGCACATACCTGGATTGGTCGCCGTCAAAATATAAACTTGTCTCCCCGCAGCAACAGTTACTGTTGGGTTAGGCGTAGTGGTACTACTTAAAGCTGCCAGATTGCCCGATGGATTGTTCCACGAGTAGGTGGTATTCGCTTGAATATTCGTTTTTCCTATCTGTATTATTTCATCTTTACACAATGTCGTGTCTTTCAACGCACGTGTCAAAACAGGCGGTTGATAGACGTTGACAATAACGCTATCCTTTGAAGCAGCCGTACAACCACCTATGCCGCCCGTTACGACGACATAATATTTAGTAGAAACCGTAGGCGAAACAAGCGGATTATTGCTGGTTAGAACAGAAATCGGTACAGACGTCCATACATAAACAGCGGTTGCATCAAATCCAGGTTTCAATAAGTTGAAAGTAGAACCGACGCATATATTCGTATCACGTGTCACTTTGGGCGATGTAATGACTTGATAACTGGCAACTTGACCCGATGAAACGGTGATGGTCACAGTATCTTTCAAAGTGCAATTTGCCGTAGTTAAGGTAGCGATGAACACATGTGCTTCTGTCGTATTAGTCGTATTCGTCGCCTTGAAAGTGGGTGTTGGGCAGTTGATACAGCTCAATTCTGACAGGTGACCTGTCGTTGAAGTCCATGACCAAACGCCGCCACTACTGAGGGGGTACACAACACCCGCATCAAAAATCAATTCTTGACCACGACAAACGGTTTGATTCAAAACGTCTTTGACTGCATAAACACCTACATTAACAACTTTAGGAGAAATACGGCAAGTTCCTTGAATCGAAACGTTGTAAGCTGTTGACGCTGTTGGGCGTGCTGTTGGGCGTGCTGCTGTATCGCTGCTCAAACCTGCACTCGGCTTCCACTGATAAGTGATACCACCCGATGCAAAAAGCTGAGCTGTACCGCCTGGACAGATGATGGTATCGCGTCCTGCTTCAAATCTTTCGGCAGGGGTATTGTTCAAAACACCATTATCCGTGCCACCAAAATTCAAGCGGACACCGTTGCGACCCACACTGCCGTTGAAGTCATTTATCCAAAGAGCATAGTATTTTCCTTGTTTGACATCTACACGCCGAACCATACCATCAAATAAGTCTGGTGCAACTAACCCTATACCTTCGCAAGTATCGGTCACTGTTATCGTTTGACCAGACGTATTAATATAAGTATCTGCCATACCCGTCTGTCGGTTTGGTGTTGTCGTGCCGACACCGTAAGAACTTCTGATAGGCGCATTGTTCTTGGTAAAAGAACAAATTTGGCTCAAACTGTCCATGCCGCCGTACATATTGAAGTCAACGTCAAAAGTTGGGTCACTGCCTAAAGGGCTGATTGTAAAACCAAACTTGCCATCGGCTTTGGCTTGGAAATACAAAAAGACAAAATTGTATCGCCCAGCACCACCTAAGTTTGAAATACATCCTGCATTAGTTGCTCCATTCGTGAAAAAGGTTGAATCACCTTTAACAGACAAGTCCAAAACAATGTCAGAAGGGTTTTGATTTGAACAGTCGTTCAAAGTCAATGCTTTACTACAAGAACCAGCGTTTGGCAAACGGTTCAAACAAGGAATTGTATCAATCAAAATATTGTAAGGCATACAAGCCTCCCGACGCGACACCACAAAATAGTAGTCACCCGGAACTTCTAAAGTGACATTTGTAACAAAAACGGTGTCGCGTGTCGTATTCAAAGAGCCCGTCTTGATACACGTCGCACCGGGGGTTCCTGGACAGCCCAAATAAATACCTACGTTTGCTCCAGTATGAGATGCCGTGAATATGTTTGGTACAGGTATTATAGGAATACCCGTCAAAGTTACTTGGATACACTGTGCGCCTGCCGAGGTATATTTATAAATATGGTCTTTACCTTGCAGGAAGTTATTCGTCGATGCAGGCGTACAAGGACCTGTGGTAACAGCATCTATGTCGTCGTTACAAGTCGTCGCACCCGTTTGACTAAATGGCAAACTTGGAATCAGATCAGGCGCAGCACAAGAAGTCGGTGCGGGTGGATTACATACTAATAATGACCGCCACGAGCATTTAAAACCACGTGAGACTACTGAGCCATCCGAATAAAATTTCAGTTGCACCCAATCTGTTCGCAATTGTAAAACAAGAGGCAACTTGTTTGATGTACCGGTAATACGGTCAAGCCGTTTATTTGTCCGACCGTCAAAAATAACTAAAGAGTCATAATTGGCTTCCAAACTAAGGGAGTCAATTGTCAACTCAATACAACCTGTCGCTGAAGGACGAATATTGAAAGTATAACCATTTTGGTTATTCCCATAGTTGGCATCTGGTCCACCTGAGTCATAGACGGTACCCACACAAGCCGTTGTGGTTTGTGGTATCAGACGCATATTATATATAGGGTCAATCGGTTCGATACAAACAGTAAAACGCCCGCCCAAGTCCGTACTCAAAAAACTACCAACTTGAATAAAATATGTCGTTCCCGCACGCATACAACCCGCGTCAAGATTCACAGCATTCGTGTCTTGCGATACAAGGCGTGTGCCGCAATATTCCTCGAACAAGCCCGTGCCACAATCGCCAATATACATCGCCACTTGTGGGTTTTTGATACTGTCCACTGCCGAAACGCCGCGCACCGTGATACGATAGTTCAAGTTGCCACCTACTGAGGGGGTCGTGAACTTGAACCACACGTCTTTGAAAGCCCGTAAACCGTTGAAACAGCTTGGATTAGGTGAATTTGATGTGCCTATTGCATCACTCGCACCAACATTCGTATAAATGTCCGTTGGGCAAACGCCTCCTGGAGCTATAGACGTGAGTGTGATTGCACCCGAACAGTTATCGTTCAAGGGTTGTGCAAAAGCTAGATTTGCCAGTAATAGAAAAATAGGGAAGGTCAAAAATTGCTTCATACGAAGTAAATGTTTATAAAACATATAAATCGGAATTTTTTAACGAAGCAAACGGCTTCGCAAAATGTTTGGAAAATTATTATTCAGTTGATAATGGATAGTTTATCATGGATAATGATGAACAAAACTATCCATTATCCATTATAAACTATCCATTAAAAACTATTCTTTCATCTTTAACACCACTTCATTGTCGCGCATCACAACTTCCAACTCGCGCCGTTCATTGAGCCACCGCAACATGGCTTCACCCATAAAGTCACGCCGCCAATCGTTGCCATCGCTGCTAAAAATGTCTTCGCCTATTTTGGCATAAGTCAAATCTGATTTATTCATCACCAATGACGGTGCAACGCCACTTTCCATACACTTGTATTTGACTAAACCGTGCAACAAATCCATCGAAACATCCTTTTTAGGGTCTTCTTTACTGAGGGGGGGCAATCTTTTTAAAATAGCCAACTCCTCATCTGTCGGTTTCGTCTGATACAGTTTCTGGAACGTATCCCAATGCTGTGTGACCAATCTATCTGGAATAATCCGAGAATCCAACAATGCTTGTTTACCTGAATCAACACACCTAAGGATCGGTGCAATGAACTTAGATTGCAACACCATATCTTTCGAGTAATTGAGTCGTTGTGCCTCTTGCCGCCGCCATTCATACAGGCGCAATAAAAACACCTGTTTCGTCAACCGTAGGCTTTGCATCATCGTGTTCATCAAAGCCTCACGGTGTGGGTCTCGGTCGTAATACTGAGGGGTCTCCCAACGCTTCGATTCCGAGAAAAGCCATGATAAACGATTATTAGCCAAAAGTTTATCGTGCATTTTTTGATATAATGTATGCAAATGCAGTACATCGCTCAAAGCATATTCCAACTGCTTTCGCTTTAACGGTCTCGCTTCCCAATCGGTTGCGGCATAACCTTTATCCAATAGCACATTCAACTCTTTTTCTACCAATTTGCCATAAGAAGCGGGATAACCATGCCCGATAAAACCACCTGCTAATTGTGTATCAAAAATGTTTTTTGGAATCGTTCCAAAAAGGTTATTCAACAAGCGGTAATCATTTTCTCCCGCGTGTGTTATTTTCAGAATACGCTCATCTTCAATGAGTTGTAAAAGCAAACTCAAGTCTGAAACAGCTAAAGGGTCAATCAAATAAAAACCCTTAGGAGATGCCACTTGAATCAGACACAGAAGAACCTCAAACCGTTTTTCACCAATAAATTCAGTATCAACAGCAAGCCATTCAACAGCATAGTTATCGTCATAAAAGGTTTTAAGTGCTTCAGGGGTATCTACAAGCGTGTAATTGCTGGGTTGCCGCATTATTGAATTTATTTCTTTCAGTTTTCAGAATCGGAGGACACACACATTAATCAAAACATTGATTTTCAATAGCTTAAAAAAGCCTCTGCCGCCCATTTTTTTTTATTTTATCAAACATTGATTTCGTAAAGGTAAACAGATGATTTAATTTAAGAAAAAAATTATCTGAAAATCTTTTCAACATAACCTAAAAAACACAACTTATTGTAAACCATACGACCTATAAATGAAAAAACGCAACACCCAATTATCCTGGGCATTGCGCTTTTTCTTATTTTTTACTACAAAATGAGCCATTATAGGGGCTCTCGAAGCTGTTTTAAACACTCAATGAGTTCTTCAGTCTCTTTATTTTCATCTGAACATAATTGCTTTTCTAAGCTCGATTCTAATATTTCAGAAACCTCATCCACTAATTTTAAGCCTTTTTCAGTAATAGAAACATATATGACACGACGATCGGTCGCCGAAACTTGCCGTGATACCATTTTTTTCTCTTCTAATCGGTCAACCAAACGTGACGTGTTTGAACTTTTATCAATCATCTTTTCTGTCAACCCTTTTAGTACCATCGCTTCAGGATATTGTAAACTCAAAATACGTAAAATGTTAAATTGGGGCAACGTCAGATTAAATTTTTTAAGCGTCACTGACATTGAGTGGTCTATCCTTGAAGAAAGAGATAAAATGTTTATGGCAACACTAATGAATTCTATTGAAGTGTGATTGCTTTCTTGTTCGACTTTTTGATACATAAATATAACCGTTCAAATGTTTAGCAAATATAATTTACAACTATCATTACGTAAACGTTTTACAATGTTTATTTGCGAGCTATCATTTCAGACGGAAAAAATTCAAAAAGACACATTTTTATCACACAATAAAAAAAAGCACCCCCTCAGTATTCAAACCAAGAGAGTGCCTTTGTTTCGTTATTAGGAATTGGTTATCTGTGTACCATCAGGGATAACCGCATTCTTTTTCACGACGACAATGCCGTCTACAATCGTGTAGGCATCGAACTCTTGTCTTGACAAATCTGTGCCGCCGCCTTTGATGACAACATTATCGCCAATACGGCAGTTTTTATCCAAAATCGCATGTTCAATTTGGCAGTTTTTGCCAACACCCATGTGCGTCTTATCCTTTTGTACCAATTCAGTCAAATGCTCATAATAGTCCGCACCCATCATAATGACGTTTTTCATCGTCGTTCTTTCGCCAATACGACTCCGAATACCAATCACGCAGCGTTCCAAACTTTTAGCAAGACTCACAACCCCTTCTGCAACAATGGACTTTTTGATGGTTGTACCAAAAAACTTACTTGGCGGCAACAAGCGCGTCCGCGTATAAATCATTTTTTCGCTATCAAAAAGGTCGAACTTTGGTATCGCGTCCGTCAATTCCAAATTGGCTTCAAAAAACGAACTGATATTACCAATATCCGTCCAATAACCATTGTACAGATAACTCGCCACCCGCAAACCTGAATTGATAGCCGCAGGAATGATTTCCTTACCAAAATCCGTGGCATCAGGGCGTTCATCGAGCAAACGTTGCATCGTTGCTTTGTTGAAAATATAGATACCCATGCTCGCAAGGTAGTTTTTTCCCGCTTTTTGCTCCGCTTTTGGTACCGGCGACACCCAATCGGGCAACAGCTCAGCTTTAGGCTTTTCTATAAAACTCTCAATCATCCCTTTTTTGTCCACCTTCATAATACCAAAATCCGTAGCATCTTTGGCATTCACAGGAATCGTCGCAATCGTCAACTCTGCTCCTTTGAGAATATGCTCCTTTGCCATCGCCAAAAAGTCCATTTGGTACAATTGGTCACCCGACAAAATGAGGATATAATCATGGTCATGCGTATTCATGTGCCGCAACGACTGACGTACTGCATCGGCAGTCCCTTGAAACCAGTTAGCATTATCAGGCGTTTGTTCTGCCGCCAAAATATCCACGAAACCACGACTGAAATGGTCGAAATTGTAGGTGTTTTTGATGTGTTGATTCAACGAAGCCGAGTTGAACTGCGTCAACACGAACATACGACGTACGCCCGAATGAAGGCAGTTTGAAATCGGAATATCAATCAAACGATACTTTCCAGCAATCGGAACGGCTGGTTTTGAACGATCTTTGGTCAAAGGTGACAGGCGCGAGCCTTGTCCACCGCCCAATATAAGGCTGACCATTTTAATACTTTTCTCCATAAACTTCTGTTTTTGCTTGATTCCTTAAAAAAAATTGGTTTTCATAAACTGCTCAAGTCTGTGTGAGAGACCCCTCAGTATATTCTAAGTTGTTAGCGGTAAATTTAGACTTTCATTTTAAATTTCCCGTTATTTACAAAATAAAAAATTGTAAAAATTTCTTTTACCCTTTTCCATTTTGATAATTGATAACAGAAAAGCCGCTTTGATTTTTGGTCAAAACGGCTTTTGCAAACGGTCGTCGAAGTCCTCGCTACTTCTAATTTTGAAGATCTATTATGAACATTCACTAAATATGAACATCAAATTTCTTACAGTATTTTCTTTTTCTTAGACAACCTAACATTAGAGCCTAAAAGAAAATAGTGGTAACGACCTTGTAAATAATAGGGCGTTTGTAGGCTTTTATATTCAAAATTATCGTTAAAAAAATTAGTGGGTGATAAATATGCCAATATAAATAGTGCACATCTTGAATTTTCAAAATTCCAAAAGCATCCTGCATTTAGACCTAAATTATTAGCTTTTGCTTCATTGGTTATATTTATAGTAGGGCTGAAACTTGTATTGGAAGCACTCACATGGTTAGAACCTGCAACTCTAAATGATGATTGCTTTTCTTCAAAAGTAATATCTAAAAATTTATTGACAGAATAAAATATACCTAAACATGGTAATAAATGACTTTTATTTATTTTGATACTGTAAAGCCCTAACAAACTTAAATCTGCCGAATAAAAGTTAAAAGTCATCGAATTCGTAATTGACTTACCAAAATTTTCTTGATAGGTATAAGAAAAAACAATAGGTTTATAAGTAAGATTAATATTCGTACGAACTTGAAAGTTATAATCAGAATATAGATTAACATATCCTAATATACCACCAGAAGAACGCCATGTGGGTTTCAATAAATCGTTTTCAAAGATTTTTTTATCTTGATGATTAAAAAAATAGCCTCCAAATCCAACACCAATTCCATATTCTATTTTTTGGCTTTTCAAAATATTGATATAAAAAAAAACATAAACGAGAATAAGATATTTTTTCATGTTAAGGATAATTTAAAAATAAAAGTGAAACATATAAATATCTATGCCTACAAACAAAAATGTCGGCTAAAAAACTGTTTAAAAACAATTCCTTAGCCGACATGAATTTTATAAAAAAGAATGAATCTAAGCATTAAGATTCAACCTCCACAACCCCCAATAAATCCGCCGCAAACTCCTTCAAATCCAAGCCCATAAACGTTCCTGAACTCATAAAAAGTACATTTTGATTCTTAAATTCCTGGTCTTGCAAATGGTCTTTCAACCTTTCTTGAGTTGTAAAAACACGCAAATTCGGGTGTCCAAAACAAGCTTTTATCTCACCCATTTTCAAAGGCGGCAAATTTTTCATCTCCAAAGTGTGTTCATTAAAAAACACAATCGCTTCATCTGCCAAATTCATGGTTGAACGATATTGCGGCAAAAACGCCTTACTCAAACTACTAAACGTGTGCAATTCCAAACAAGCCACCAAATGCCGCTTCGGAAACTGCCCTTTCACCGCATGAATCGTCGCTTTCACCTTCGACGGCGCATGTGCAAAATCTTGATACGCAACACTCGTCCGCCCTTGTGCTAAAGTCTGCAACCGCTTCGCAGCCCCTTTAAAGGTCGGTATCGCAGCAAAAAATTCGGCATCTGTAATATCCAATTCCTTACAAGCCAAATACGCAGCTTTCAAATTCGCCAAATTGTGTTCGCCAAATATTTCAAGCGGCACTTGTTTACCCCCCTCAGTATTTAAGAACGTTTTACCCCGTTTTATTTCTGCATCAAAAGCATCGTAACCCATTGATTTCAAACCTTCTACTTGTGCAATCTTCTCTAAATCTTTATCTTTTTCGTAGTAAAAAAGAACCCCTTCCTCGTTATTCGTTATTGGTGATTCGTTATCCGTTATTGGTGATTCGTTATTCGTTATTGGTGATTCGTTGTCCGTTATTGGTTGACTCCCCTCTGGGGTCGGGGGCATATTATTCGAGATTCCCGTTCCTCTTTCAAGCGTTTTTATGAATTTTTCAAACTGTTCAACATAGTTTTCATAAGTCGGAAACACATTCATGTGGTCCCACGCCACGCCTGTAATGATAGCCACTTGCGGTTTATAATGCAAAATTTTAGGCACCGGGTCGAGCGCAGAAGACAAATATTCATCGCCTTCAATCACCATAATTGGTGCATCAGACAAACGTACCATCGTCTTAAAACCTTCCAAAAGCGCACCAACGAGATAATCAAAATCACGTCCCGCATGGCGCAAAACATGCATAATCATCGAAGTCGTCGTCGTTTTGCCATGACTGCCTGCCACAACAACCCGTTTTTTGTCCTTCGCATGATTGTAAATAAACTCTGGAAACGATTGAATATTCAGACCCAATTCTTGCGCTTTAAGCAATTCAGGATTGTCTTTGCGCGCATGCATACCGAGAATCACAATATCCAAATCTGGTGTAATTCTGTCCTCTGACCACCCCTCAGTAACGGGGAGCAAACCAGCAGCCTTGAGTCTTGAGCGAGCAGGTTCATAGATTTCGTCGTCCGAACCTGTAACAATGTTTTCATTTTGTTTTAACGCTAATGCCAAATTGTGCATCACTGCACCGCCAATAGCAATAAGATGAATTTTCATAGAATATTGTATTTCAATTAAGCAACAAATATATCACTACACCAGCGATAAACAGCACTCATTGACCTCATTTTTTACTTCTTTTATCCAAGTGTCAAAAAGCTGCCCTTCCATCGCACAAACGGCTGTCCGATTCTTTTCGGAATCTTCAAAAAGTTCATCGAGCTGTCGGTTCATTTCTGCCAAATGTTGCTCTTCTTCAACAATAATATTTCTGACAGAAACAGGGCAGTTTCCCTTCGTCAAAGCCGCTTGATAAACAGGATACAAAGCATCTGCCCGTACTTCAATGGCATAAGTCACCAACAAATAAGCCGAAAACTTGAGCTTATCAACCGTAAAATCATAGTTTTCCTTCAAATATCGGCTCACTTGAATGTCCAAACGATGCAAATACGTCAAACTCGATTTAGGTGCTAATAAATACTTGCGCTCATAAGTCGGACACGCATTCTTAGAGACTTTCTT
>JAYSQG010000124.1:0-13766 GCA_043721685.1 Saprospiraceae bacterium
CGTAGATTTCATCTACGGTTATTCATATTTAATTCCTTCGGAATTGGGATAGTTGACGCTTTTCAAGTGATAATTTATTTTGTTAGAAAATTCGGGATGATTCATGTTTTGATTTAATATTTCCGAAACGATACTATTCTGAAACGACTTCAAGTAGAACTTCAATAATATCTTCCAAATTAGGTTTTGAAAAATAGTCACCATCAGAACCGTAAGGCGGACGATGTTCTTTTGAAGTAATCGTCTTAGGTTTAGCATCAAGGTATTGATAACCGCCTTGTTTTTCTAAAACTTCTTGCATCATATAAGCCGTTCCACCACCTGCCACGTCTTCATCGAGGAAGACAATACGGTTTGTTTTTTTCAATGACTCAACAATGACGTGTTCTAAATCGAAAGGTAAAAGCGTTTGAACATCTATTAATTCAACCGAAACACCTTGTTCTTCTAACATTTCTACCGCTTCTTGCGCAATGCGCACACATGAACCATAAGTCACAAGCGTCACATCCTCCCCCTCAGTAATCACCTCTGGAACGCCCAAAGGAACGGTGTATTCGCCCATATTGTCGGGCAATCGTTCTTTCAAACGGTAGCCATTCAGCGACTCAATGACCATACCAGGGTCATCTGATTGCAAAAGCGTATTATACATTCCCGCTGCTTGCACAAAATTGCGTGGTACACATATATACATGCCTCGCAACGCATTGACAAGCATGCCCATAGGCGAACCTGAATGCCAAATACCTTCAAGACGATGGCCTCTTGACCGAATAATACACGGTGCTTGTTGCAAACCGTTAGTGCGATAGCGCAAAGTCGTTAGGTCGTCAACAAGTGGTGTTAGACCATAATAAATATAATCGAGGTACTGAATTTCTGCGAACGCTCTTAAACCACGCATCGCCATACCGATAGCCTGTCCCATGATTGTCCATTCGCGAATACCTGTATCGAATATACGTTCTTCACCATATTTAGCTTGCAAACCCACAAAGCCTTGATTGACATCACCGATATGTCCCACATCTTCGCCGAAAGCAAAGACATCATTCCGATGTTCAAAAATGTAATCAAAATAGGCATTAACGATTTCATAGCCATTTTTTGTAGGCGAATCATCAGAATATGAAGGAAAAACGACAGGTACTTTCAATGCTGCCTTCGGTGAATCACTGTACAAATCTGTACTATATCGGTGTTCCGCTAGTTTCTTTTTTTCAATTATCCAATTACTCAAAAGAGCCAAAGGTGAATCTTTTTTGTTCACATCCCTTGACATCTCCCCCCTCAGTATCAAACTCAATTGACGCCCATTTTTCATTAATTCAAAAAGCAGTGGCTCTCGCAATGCATTCAAATTTTGAAGTGCGGAGTTAATCTCAACCGATTTTTCTGGATAAGCCTGAGCAATTGAAGTATAAATAGTTGCCAAACGTGTTTTTTCAGCATTGACGGGACTCTGAAAAGCACTCCAAGCCGTCGTTTTAGCTTCACGAGAACGCGCTTTTGCCCGTTTTTCAATCGCTATTAATTCATCTTCCGTGGCAAATTGAGCATCAAGAATCCATTGGCGCATTTTGACATTGCAATCGAATTCACGTTCCCATTGCAATCGTTCCTTCGATTTATAGCGTTCATGGCTACCCGAGGTTGAGTGACCTTGAGGCTGAGTCATTTCTTGTACATGAAAAACAGATGGAATGTGTGTCCGACGTGTTTTCTCTACGCCTTCTTCAAAAATTTCGCACATAGCCGCATAATCCCATGCCTTACACGTATATATATGTATGCCATTGCCATTTTCGTCCATTTCAAAACCACGCAAGGCTTCTGATATGCTGCCTTTTGCTGTTTGCATTTCAGTAGGCACGCTTATGCCATAACCGTCATCCCAAATGAAAACGGCTAATGGGACACGCATGACTGCGACTGCGTTGATGGATTCAAAAAACACGCCTTCCGAAGTACTGGCATCACCAATAGTACAGAAACAAACCTCATTGCCATTTTTTGAAAAATTCGTTGAAGTACGAAGTGCAGGAATTTCACGATATTTTTTTGAAGCCAAAGCCAAACCGACAGCACGCCCCATTTGTCCAGCAGTCGAGGAGATGTCCGAAGACATATTATATATATCTAAGTGATTCGTCCACTCGCCTGTCTTTTTATCTACATTGGGCGTTGCAAAATGGGCATCCATTTGACGACCACTACTGAATGGGTCATTGTCGCAATCAGAATAAAGTTGAGCAAAAAACGCTTCCGGCGTAGAGATACCCAAAGCAAACATGAGCGTTTGGTCACGATAATAACCAGCCCGCCAATCGCCTTTCTTATAGGTTCGCGCCATAGCAACTTGTGCAGTCTCCTTCCCATCTCCAAAAATGCCAAATTTTCCTTTGCCTGTTAATACCTCGCGGCGACCTAAAAGGCTGATTTCACGACTCAATACACAGAGTTCGTAATCTCGCAGCACTTCATCGATGTAGGTCTTAACTGCATCGGCAAAAGAGTCTATTGGGCTTTCTGTCGAGGGATGGGAATCGAGAGTTATATTAAGTTCGAGATTTTCAGTCATTATTGAATGGTTTCATATATGGTTGAGTGAAAATGGAAGTCCTTCTGGATTCTGTCCGCAAAGGTAACAAAATTTCTTACAAGATTGTTTTTCACTATAAAAATATGGCTGTTCGGGTTTAATATGACATCTTTCCAAATTTAATTTCGATAGTGCCTTGTTATTTTACTTTACACTACTCGCAGAGTTCCAATTATCAAAACGATTTACCCCCTTCAGTATTTGAGCATAGAAAAAGAAAAACCAAGCAATCTTTTCTTGAAATTGAATAACATTATTATTTCATATCTAATTTAATATTTTAGATAAATTAAAGTTTTTATCATAATTTTTATTTCTATTAAATATTAATAAAATTATTTAATTAATTGATAATCAAATGTTTGCAAAATTACTGAAAAACAATTTATTAAATTTTAAATATAAATAACAATTATTTACATTTCATTAACAGGGAAATATGGTGCTGTTCACATACCTTTGTATCGTTCTTAATAATTATAATAAATTCTAAAATTTGAACAACATGAAAAAAGTAATTCCCACGTTTTTAATACTGGCATTTTTCGCCAGTTTTGCAACGGCACAGAGTGGTCCTGTGATGACATTTGAAAAGTCTGAAATTGATTATGGCAACGTTGCACTCGGTGCAGACGGTGTCCGCATCTTCAAATTTAAAAACACAGGTACTGAACCACTTGTCGTTAAAAATGCTCGCGGCAGCTGCGGCTGTACCGTACCCAAATGGCCCAATGAAGCCATAGCAGTAGGTAAAACAGGTGTCATTGAAGTCAAATATGACACGAATCGTCCTGGACAGTTTACAAAAGCCGTCTATGTTGAAACAAATGAGGCAAACCCTCAGCACACGCTAACAATTAAAGGCACAGTTGTTGAAAAGAACAATAGCTCAATAGGAGCAAACGGCTCTGGCAGCAAACGATAATCCTAACTTTAAAAATTTATTTTTCCTGTTAAAATACTGATATTCAAAATTTTACGCAATTATTTTTATATAAATAAAAAATATTTACCTTTGAATAACAGAATTTAACAGCTCATTAACAGACAAATCCTTCGAGGGCTTGTAACTTTGAATCAAAATTATTTCTTATAAAATTTATTTCAATTTAACAATAAAATCTCTTTCAAAATGAAGAAATTCCTTGCAACATTCTCTATGGTCGCTCTTTTAGTCACTTTCGCTTCGGCTCAAACAGCTACCGCAACCGCTGAAAAAACAGTTAGCGGCCCCGTTATGACTTTTGAAAAAATTGACATGGACTACGGCACAATCGCACAAGGTGCTGACCCACTCCGTAAGTTCAAATTCAAAAACACGGGTACTGAACCACTTGTCATCAAAAACGCTCGTGGTAGCTGCGGTTGCACAGTGCCTAACTACAAAAAAGAACCTGTAATGCCGGGTGAAACAAGTGAAGTTGAAGTTCGCTATGACACACAACGCGTAGGTCCTTTCACTAAAACTGTTACAATCGAAACAAACGAAGGCGACCAAGCCCGTGTTTTGACGATTCACGGTACGGTGAATGAAAAACCTGCAGAGGCAAGTGTTCCTGCTAATGCACCAAGCCTATTAAGCACGCCTAAGCAGTAAATTATAAATTTTTCCCTCGAACTTGTCTGAACATCTTTTTAGCCGCATTTCGTGTCATCGAAATGCGGCATTTTTTTATTTCCCTACTCTTCCTATCGGATAAAGCCTATGATTAGGTTCAAAATAAGGTGAATTTTTATAAACAAAATCCAAATTTGCGCCCGCATCCGCCGCAAATTTGGGGTCAGATTGCCGTTTTTCTTCTAATTTTCGCTTTAAATCAGGGTACTTTTTCAAAAACTCCGCAGCGAGGTCTTCAAAAACATAATCGGAAAAACGTATCTTTTTAATGATTCAAGGTAAAAATTAAACAGCGCAGCATTTCTGCTCTATTAAAATATGTAAAGGGGTCATTGAAAATTTTTTATTTATTCTGTCCATAATGTAATGATATGCGTTTACGCCCAACTTTTTAGAAGTTTGGATAATGGTAAAAAAGACATCTTTAGCTTGAGTTCCTTTTTCCGTTCTAGTTTGGAAAGAAATATCTCTATGCCTAACTTCTTTTCTGACCGCTAATTCGGAATCATTATTATGTAGGGGGACATATGGGTGCTTTAAGACTACTAACAGTTCGTGTTTATTGTCTTTTGTTTTTTGAATTCTGTCATCTAATTCTTGATAGCCCGTTTTGGTATCGAATAAGGTATCAAATTCTTTATCTAATTCTAAGGCAGTTTTTGTGTCAACTTGAAATGGTTTATCTTTATAGTCTTTTAAGTTTTGATAAAATGCCCAAAAACGCTTTGAGAATTCGTCTAATAGTTGTTGGTGATATATTATTTTGGGATTTAGTTTTTTAAAATGCCTGCCTGCATGCACCCAACAGGCGGCAATGAGTAAGGCAACTAATTTATACTGGGGTGCATCATCGCACAGGAGAATACTGAGGGGTGTTTGTGCTCGATAAGCGGACAAATACGCCCCTTCTAAGAGTTTTTGTTCGTGTTTTTGATAATCCTCCTCATTTAAGACAGCCTTTATCTGACCCATAAATGTTGGTTGGTCAAGGTATTGATTATTCATAATAGCCACAAGAGGCATTAAAGGCTTGGTTATTTTAGCGGGTATTTTCAAATATTTCAAGGCTTTGATAATGACTTTTAGCATAACCTTTAAATACCACATCAACAGGAAGTGCCAGTTTATCAAGGAATTCTATTTTTTGTATTTCATCAATAGGGCGGCTACTATCGAATTTAATAGGCTTATTTTTACGGGGTTTGCCAAACGTTTTACGGGCACTTTCTGATGAAACATTACGAGGCTCAAGTGTAATCGCTTTTTGATTTTTACTCGGTATTGTCGGTTTGCCGTCTTCGCCTTTCATTTGATTTATTTCGTCTCGAAGGCTTTGAATAACCACACTTTGTTCATTCACTAGACTAGACAGCTGTTCTAAGGCATTTAATACCAAAGACTGTTCTGGTACAGTCATCTGTCCAGGTACTAAATTTGTGAAACTCGATATGATAGGCTTGGTTGTCATAAAATTTTTTTCAGATCAAAAATTAAACCCTTTTTACGTAAAACAAAAAAATTTGAAACCTTGTTTTTTCTATTTACCTTGATTCATTAAAAAGATACGTAAAATGATTAGAATTTACCTTTAATGTGTCAAGTTTTATTTTAGTTCTTTTATATACATTCTTTTTTTCATGTGAATAATTATAACCGACCCGGTGCCAACGGATTAAACTTATCTAACAATGAATAGAATTTGTCTAAAGGAAAAATTAGTGATAGGTTTTCATCAGGACAGATATCGTCAGTTATTAAAATTTCATTTCGCTTATAATACAGGATGACATTATAAATATTGAAAGTAAATTCTTCTCTTTCAATTCCTGTTTTTTTAGATTTCTCAATAGCCTTTAACAAAACTTGTTTAGTATAAAGATTGCATTCGACACTAAAAAAATCATCTATTGTCATATTCTCTAAACTTTTCATTAACGATATTACATATGGCTTATACCCAAACAACAATTTAACCATTTGACAATTCAGCCATACAACTCATTTTTTCACAAACTTAACCGTCGCAAACCGCCCATGCGCATCAAACACCCGAACAAAATAAACGCCTGTTGCCAATGACGCTATATTAATACGTGTGGGCGATTGGTTTTCCGTCCAAATTTCACGTCCTTTTAGGTCAAAAACCTGCGTTATACTGAGGGGGGTCGGTGATTCAATATTTAGAAAATCAGACGTTGGGTTTGGATAAATTTTAACGGTTATTCTTTCACGAACCTCTTTTATCGGTGTCAAATAGTCCTTTAAAGTCAAGTAAAACATGCCGCGTCCATGCGTAAATAAAAATAATGACCGGTCGCTGGCACGCAGTTTCATTTCAAAAATAGGGACATTTGGTATACGTGTTTCTTTTGTCCAATTTTTACCACCATTTACAGAACAATACAAACCAAAAGCGGTAGCGGCAAAATAAACACTATCAGGCTTGTCGGGGTGCGCTTGCACTTGATAAATAGGCAAACTCGCTGGCAAATCGCCGCTGATACTCACCCATTCAGGCGCAGCCGTATTCGCTTTATTGATGCGCCAAGCACGCGGACTGGGCGATGTCGTTGTCAAACCCACCAAAAGCGTCGAGGATAGGGAGGGGTGAAAACTGATCGTTCCCCAAGCATCGGCTTTAACTTCTGTTGGCACCGTTCCACGCAAAAAAACATAATCCTTAACAGCTGGGTCAAGAGTCGCTGCGCTGTCGAACCGATAAAAATTATTAGCACCGCCTACATAAACAGTCGGATTTGCCTTGTTTTCGACACCTACTGCTTGAATACTCGTTATATTGACACCTGTATTCACAAGTCGTGTCCAAGTTATACCGCTATTGGTTGTCCGCCACAAAGCCTTCGAAGTCCGATAATACAATTGTTGGTCATCGGCATAGTTCATCTCAAATTGGTTGATAAAGTCAACGCCTTCCGCAATGGCTGCTGTAGGTGTGATAGTTGTTGAGCCACCACCTGTTGTGAATGTTGAGGAACGATAAGTTGCACCATTTTGGGTCGCATAATACGCCTTATCGGGGTTCTGTTGACTTATGTGACTGTATGCGCCATCGCCGCCAAAGACATTAAAAAGCGTAGCATCTTGGCTGCGCCGTGTGCCATTGTCTTGCAATCCACCAATTGCCACTTTGCCCGTTGCCCCATAATTACCTGCATAAAATTGGAAAGTGGTGTACCCTACCCCCAATGTTTGGGTCGTTGAGCCAAACCAACCGACACGCCAAACACCGCCATCACTACCCATGAGGAAATTATCGCCATCACCAATATTCGCAAAAACATGATTGTCGCTATGCCCAGAACTGAAAGAAGAGAAGGTTTTTCCACCGTCAATACTCCGTTTTGTACTCAACGCACCAATCACAACACGGTTTGTGTCTGTTGGATGAACGCCTAAAACCTGTGTGTAGGCAGAGTAAGTCGTCCCAATACGGGCATTGATAATAGCAGACAAACTGTCGCTGCGTTTTTCCCATGTCTGACCAAAATCGCTGCTCTTGAACAAGCCATTATTACCTTCCTGCTCATAACTACCGCCACTACCATTAAAAGTAAACAATGCATAAACGACATTCGGTATCGTCTTGCAATTGGCTACCAAAATACGTCCAGTGCCAGATGTCGGAAAAGTCGGCTCTACAATTTTTGTAAATGACCCACTGTTGCCATTGGGCGACAAATAAACGCCACCAGCTTGAACAGTGGCTAAAACACGCCCATCGGCAAAACAAATGATGCCTGTATTCGACCCCGTCAGTATTTTTTCCCAACTCGAACCGCCATTGACGGACCGATAAAGTCCACTTGTCGTACCAACAAAAATCGTTGAATCATGGCTCAAACTGTGGGCGATATAGTTACAAAACCGCATGTCCGTTCCCACCGTCGTCGTGCCAATCGTACTTGGCAGCACCGAAAATGTCAAGCCGCCATCGGTTGATTTATAAATACCCGCGCCGCTGATATTTTGGCTTGCCCCGCGTGTTTCGCCTGTTCCATAGTAAAATTCAGTCGGTTTCCTTGTATTTTGGCAAATAGCCGTAACCGAAAGGCTTGATGCCGCATCATTGAGCGCTTTCCAAGTCGCCCCCGCATCGGTTGAACGCCATAAACCACCGCTTACGGCTCCGGCTAAAATAACGCTTTCGTTACGTTGGTCAATGATGAGTGCACGAGTCCGTCCACCTTGTGGAGACGTTGCGCCTAATTGTTCAATGCTGACGATTGCTGACTCACTTTCAGCTTGTGGCAGCGCAAATTTCGCGAGGTCATGCTCGTACCATTTTAGCGGCAAACCATCGGGAATGATGCCATCTGCATTTTTATGTTTTTCGAACCATTGCTTGAAATAACCAGGATTGCCCGAGTGTTCAGCTTCTTCATGCTCGCTTTTTTGATGTTTTAATGAACTTTTGTGCGCTATTTGATGGCAGCCCATGGATAGCAACCCAATTAGGAATGCTAAGAGGAATGAAAAATTTTTCATACTTAGATTTGATGATGATGTTTGATATAAAAGCCAAAAATAGTTTTTTAAGGCTATTATTTTAGGCAATTCTCAAATTCTTAGACAAAAAAAAGGTTTTGAATGTTTACCATCCAAAACCTTTTTTTTGACAATCAAAGTCGTTAAAAAACGTACCCCTCAGTATCCTAATAATAAAACCAATAAAATAACCACTCACTATCCTTTATCAATGATCCATTATCCATTATTTACATCCCATATCGCTTTTTGACAGCGCATCATTGTTAGGAAAACACATACCCGACATCACCGATTTAGGCACATAACGATTGGTATTCGGGTCATAAAGTCCATTTTTCAAGAATTCCGTCAAGTCATTAATCTCTTTTTGAGTCAAATTAAGCGGCTGGAAAAAAGGTGAAATTTGTGAAGCTGGCACATCTTTATTTTCGGGAATGGCGCGGTCAAAATACTCAACTACTTCTTGCAGAGAACGTTTGCTTGCGCCATGAAAATAGAAACCCACATTTTTCAAATTATACAACTGGGGCACTTTAAACTTGTGCATATCTTCTGCGCGCCCAGTAAAACCGCCCCGACCTAAGTTACGCTTATCATTAACCCCTGTGCGAAAAACGAGAAAACCCGATTGATACAAATTATTAACACCAACGGCTTGAAAAGCCATTCGATTTAAAGAAGGACCTCGATGACAATTGGTACAGCCACCTTTCGTGAAAAACACCACAGCACCCCGTTTTTGAGGCTCCGTCATAGCGTTTTGTTCCCCTTTGAGCCAACGTTGAAAAGGGGCTTCATTGGTCAAAATAGTTCTAAAATAAGCAGCTATCGCAAACGCAGTTGTTGTCAATGTATAACGTTCCGCAACAGGAATTTCTGGAAATGCCTTGTCAAACAAAGGTTTATAGCCTAATGTTTTAGCAATTGTACTGTCCATCGATTGACGATGGACCTGCAATGCACGTATATTATTTGCCTCCAAACCTTGAAGACCTTTAAAATTCACCTCTGTCAAAGTGTCTTGCCGCCAAACACTTTCAGTGCCGACATTTGTACCATAAGAGCCAAAAGAGCCCGCCCAAAGCGCATTGGTCACAAAAGCCAAATTGAGCATTGGCAGCGGTCTCGCGCCTTGTGCATCCACATCATCGCCGATATAGTAAGTGCTCTTAAAACGTCCTTCACCGTTGTTGCCAAAGCCAATGCCGCCGTCCGCAATGCCTTGAAGACGTCCCGCCGTAAAACCCATATTCGGTACGTGGCAAGAAGAACAAGAGTAAGCTTGTTTTAAAATAGGATTTTTACCAACCAAACCAATGCCTGGTTCAAAGAAAAGCATTTTGCCTAAAGCTACTTTGTCTGCCGTAAGTGGATTTTTAACGTCTTGATTGGGAATTTTACTTAGGTCTTTGCCGTCAGGCATGATGTATTCATCTATACGCTCAGAAGTAGCAGTTGAGGCAATGACGTTCCTAAGTGTGTCGTCATTGGTTAAAAGACTTTCGTGTTGGCAGGCATAGAGCAAGACGACCATACCAAATATGATGTATGCAAACTTGTTCATTGGATAAAGGTTTATAAGATTTTGGTTCTAAAAATACAAAATTCGTCTTAAATTATGATAAAAGCCATAAGTTATTATAATTATTTTAAAAAATTATATTCAGTTTGGTTTAAAAATTCGCTCTCACTTGCGCTCTGCCGACATGAATGATGCGTGATTCGCCCGTTTTTCTGCCGTCATAACTCAATGATAACAGTATGTTTTTTGATATAGATTGGTCAAAACTTATGTTCCAAATAAAATTTCGTCCATTTTGCAAACCTTCAAGCATCGCAAACTCAACAGGCGTATTTTTTTCACCCACATAATCTATTTTCACAAAACCCACTTTGGCGCGAAACTGACCATTCACAGAGCGATTTAAGGTCGCTTCTGTCGAAATATCATTCGTTTTGATGGTTTCACCATTCGTTTTCAGCGTATTTGAGCCATTTCTGAATTTATATTGGAATGCTAATCTAAAATCGTTCCCAATTTGCCAAGTCAGTTGCGGCTCAATTTTCCATTGTGAAATATTATAATCTCTTGTGCGAAATGCTTCACTTTGATTGCTTTGACTGCCTTTTGACACATAATTGAGCAACGTAAAATGCCTAGAAATCAGCCACCGATTCCTAAAATACAACTCGCTCCGCCCACGTTCTTCAAAACCTGTCACCACAACAAAACGATTTCGGGTTGAAATTTGCCCAAACTCTAAATCCCAAACAGAAGAATTACGATTAAAATACAAAGAGTTACGCATCGTCAAATTTAAGCCAATGAGAACAGGGTCAGGAATATCCAGTTGAAACGGATTCCATTGAGTGACCCCCTCAGTATTTTCAGCCTTAGACACATTTTTTACCCTTCGGGAAATTTGAACATTAGAAGCCGTTGAAAAACGCTTCAAAAACGCCGTCAAACCCGATGTATCTTTTCCCCACAAACGCTTCGGTTCAAAACGCAAACTTTGGGCAAACGACACATTATTCGTCCTGATAAATTGATTCGTAAAAAGCGACACCCGCACATAATCCGCTTGGTCAGGAAACGGCGCAATTTCAAACTCATCGAGCTGCGGAATCGTATCGCCGTTGCGGTTGCGCCACACGTATTGACCTTCACCTTTATTGACCCTAACGTATTGATATTCAATCTTTTGCTCTTGCCCTGAACCAATTTCATACAACGATGTACCCGCCAAAGCCGTTTTTAAAAAATTGAAATTATACTCCACTCGCCCTAAATAACTCTCTTGCGGACGCAAAGTTGTTTGGCTTGTATCGCCTACTTTCAAATCCCGATACGTCATTTGCCACGTCAACGATTGGTTTTCTTTTTGTTTAAAACTGCCGTTAAAACCCAATTCATTGACGGTTGACAAATCTGAAAAACGATTACTATATGGCTGATAATCATATCGTTGTGAAACAAATGTTCCAAAAGTTACCCCCTCAGTATTTGACTTATCAACCGACAAACGCCACGCATCATACGCAAAACTTGAACGTGTCAAGGTGTCGGTTCGTGCGTCGTGCCGTTCATTCCTTTCACGGTCAGCGTTCACGGCAATTTTTAAATTATTTTTAAAACTTTTAGACAAAGCGATATTTGGACGGCTGAATTTTGAGCGTTCAACCGACCCCTCAGTATTCAGCACATTCCAATTGGTTGCCGCATACCAACCCTTTCTATTCAAATCGAAATGCACAGCGTGTTTTGAACCATTGTAAACCGTATCTCTCAAAAAACCACCAAATTCATAACTCGTTGTAAACCAATCTTTTTTAGCGAATTGAACATTTGCTAAAACAAACTTTTCAGCCGCTGGTGCTTGTTGTGCCACCAAATTCCCAATCGAATTGCCCGCAAAACTTGACGACGCATTAGCAACAGGTAAGTTCCAATCCCTTGTAAATTCGGCGGCTCTGTATGGATTAAGCGGCTTAAATTGCTTTTGCGTTGCCTCAAATTTCACGTCGGTTTTTACCGAAAAAGCGTCTTTTTGACCAAAAGAAAATTGATTTTGAAGATTTGAAAAAACAGCCAAACCAGCGTTCGTAGAGTCGCCAATACTTGAAAAACGATTGGCATCGTAACGGCTTAAAGCCACTTCTGTAATGATTTTTGTATTTTTAAACAATTGATAATCAAAGCCTAATGTTGCCAACTGCTGTTGATTGGGCGGCACGAGCGTTCGTATAGGCTCAAATGCCCCCCTCAGCGTACCCGACGAATCAGGCGCAATCCAACGATACACACGTCCATTTGCAGAAGTGACTTCCTGAATATAATTGCCGCGACCATCACCCACAGGCGAAAAACTCGCCGTATATTTTGCGGAATCTGGATTGGTGGAATACACCAAAATATCAACAAAACGCCTGCCTTGAACCGTCGTATCAATCAGTTTGTATTGAATCCTATCGCTCCTAAAACCATCGTCAGACGCTCGAATACTGAGGGGGGTCGGTGCGATATTTCCAGCCGCCACAAGCAGCCGTTTATCAAGCGAATCAAGACTTTGCGTACCTGTTGAATTTTTAGAATCCTGTTCGGTATATAAACTGAAATTTATTTTTAATTTATTGATTTTAAACTCATTAGACAATGCAACCGTTGAACGCAAATAAGATTGGTCGGCATATTCAAACTCCACAATGATGCGGCTGTCTTTCGTCACTAACCGCTTTGGTGTGAACTGAATTGTGCCTGAATTGTAGTCAATCACATAATCATTTTCGTCGCCACGTGTCAATAATGCACCATCAAAATACACCTTTTCTGTTGCCGCCAAAACGATAAGAAAACCACTCGAACTACCCGAAGCCAACAACCGATAAGGTCCTTGATTGCCTTCGCTCACAGGCAACACCAAACGGGCAAATTTACCACGTGCAATAGCGGCACTTGCCTTAGAAAAAAGCGTTGCCGTTTGCCGTGTCGTCAAAGTCTTTTTTAAGAGAAATTCACTTGTATTTGAATAGGTTATGCCTTGCAGTTTTTTGTAATAATTGGTAAAATAAGAATTGGGTTTCGACAATTCATAATCACCTGCAATGAGCGTATTGTTTTTCTTTTTGAGTTGAATAAAAATGCGGTCAAACTGCCGCAATTCAAGCGTATTGCCTTCCGCTTGAATCGGCAAATTATTGTCTGTCATAGAAGCCAATACGTCCAAATCGCCCAATTTACCTGCCAAATTGAGGTTAAAGTTCTGATTAACAACCAAATTTTGGCTGTTACCGACTGAAAACCCTTGCGTATAGTTGCCGCTATAATCCAATCCTTTTTCAAAAATGGAGTTGGATAGGGAGGGATTATTATAGTTGATTTCAAATCCCTTCGGTGCTAAAGGGTCGAGTTTTGTGGAATCTATACGAACATATACTTTACCCAAATCAAAAGGCAAAACGCGGTAGGTAATTAGGAATGAGGAATTAGGAATTAGGAATTTTTCGGTTTTTATTATAAGGTTGTTTTTTACT
>JAYSQG010000125.1:0-8537 GCA_043721685.1 Saprospiraceae bacterium
CAGAAATCACACGGTCACAGAAAGCTTCCATTTTCTTCAAAACGGCTTTTATTTCGGGCATGACATCTTTGCCATCTACTATGACGGGCTTGTTTGAGCGATTGCGGAGTGCCGTATGCAACACAGCTCTATTTTCTGTTTCGTTAATCGTTTCGCCTTTGAACATGGCATCAATAGCGGCTTTCAAACCACATTCTTTCGCCAATTTGATGAGCAACGGCAGCGTTTCGTCGGTCAATATATTTTTTGAATAATCGAATAAAATGTCTTCAAAACGGAGGGAAAACTGCGAAAAACGGTCTGCATTTTCC
The DNA here is from genome assembly GCA_043721685.1 of Saprospiraceae bacterium. GTDB lineage: Bacteria > Bacteroidota > Bacteroidia > Chitinophagales > Saprospiraceae > JAAFJT01. Next base: position 312 of record JAYSQG010000125.1, read on the forward strand.
GCAAAAAGCGATTTCATTTCTACGTCTTTAACCGCTTTATAATGTTTCGTCAGCTTGCGCCATGACTTTGTTGTGGTTGGATTTATTTTTGGAAACATAATAGGATGTATGAATAATGAGTGATAAAATTGGCAAATAATGCGCAAAAATAGAAAAGTAATCCTAATTTATTCTTTGGAAGTCCTTCAAAAACAATATCGCCTTGAACCCTTTCGTACTGAGGGGGCAAAAAAATCGGCATTGGTAGGTGTTGAAACACTCTAACAATGCCGCTAAAATTCATAACCGTCTCAAGTCTTTCCCAAACTTAAGGTGCAGGATTCGATATAGCTATATGAACGCCGTTGATTTCTTTCAAAATTTCATCTGACAAATGAATCTCTGCGCTACCAATATTTTCAATCAATTGGGGCATAGACGTCGCGCCTATAATATTTGCCGTCACAAAGGGTTGTTGCGTCACAAATGCCAAGGACATTTGCGCCAGCGTCAAACCATGTTTTTCAGCGATTGCCAAATAGCGGGCAGTCGCCTCCCAAGACTGCTGACTGTTATAGCGTGGCAATTGCTTGAATTGATTGATGCGGTCTTGAGGTTTGTCCAATTTTTTATGGTATTTGCCTGATAACAAGCCAAAACCCATAGGCGAATAAGCTAAATGGCTGCATTTTTCGCGAATTGCGCACTCTGCTAACCCCACTTCAAAACTGCGATTGAGCAAACTGAAAGGGTTTTGGATACTGAGGGGTACAGGCAAATTATTTTTTTCAGCCATGCGGATAACGTGCATCAAACCCCAAGCCGATTCGTTTGACAAACCCCAATACCTAATTTTCCCTGCTTTTATCAAGCCATTCATCGTTTCTAAAACGCTTAAAAAATCGTCTTCCCAAAGGTCATTTGGGTCAGATGAGAAGCCTAATTGACCAAAATAATTGGTTTTACGCTGCGGCCAATGCAGTTGGTAAATGTCCACATAATCTGTCTGTAAACGCTGCAAACTACCTTCTAAAGCCGCATGAATTTGCTCTTTCGAAAAATTCAATTCGTGATTACGAATAAAAGGCAAACCAGCAGAGTAGCCCGTAATTTTTGTGGCTAAAACAATATCGGCGCGTTTCCCTGTTTTTTTAAACCATGTGCCGATGATTTCCTCTGTTCTTCCACTTGATTCTGGACTGGCTGGTACGGCATACATCTCTGCCGTATCAAAAAAATTGATGGCTTGTCCAACCGCATAGTCCATTTGTTCGTGTCCTTCAGCTTCTGTGTTTTGTCGTCCCCAAGTCATTGTGCCGAGGCAAATTTTACTGATTTCTAAGTCGGTTCGTCCGAGTTTTCTGTGTTGCATTGACTGATTTTACTTTAAAAAAAATAGATTTTATATGCTTTTTGATGAATTACTGAGGGGTGCTTAACATTCGACGATGGTAATTAATTTGTCCCAAATGATAGTTCAAATGTCCATTCAGATGTACCAAAAAGTAAAGAACGGACATGTCATAACCCAAAACATTTTCAGGATATTTATCCCATAAATGCTTGTCTTCCATGGTTTGCAAAGCCGTAACAAGCATTTTTTGTGTGTTTTGAATCATCTCCAAAAGGTCTTTTTGACTCACGTCTGTCGCTGAAAATTCAAGTGGCCGATTGCGTTCATAAGGTATTTGTCCAATTTGACGACCAATGTATTCATTCAAATTACCGACCAAATGCAAGCATAAATTGCCCCCAGGGTTTGCGATGCCTTCGGCTTTTTGCCAAATTGTCGCCTCGTCGGTGTAGGCTTCGATTTCTTTGTAAAGGCGATTCAAATCGCGGTTGAATAAGGTGATAAAGGTGTTTTTCATTGTTTTTTGATTTAAAATTTGATAAATAAATGTGTCAAATATTGAGGGGGTGCTGTACCTCAAATTCCTTCATCAAATCTGCCAAAACCGCCACACTTTCTAATGGCATCGCATTATACATCGAAGCCCGAAAACCGCCAACAGTTGGATAACCTTTTAAACCCACCACCCCATTTTGTTCTGCAAATTGAAAAAAAGACTGCTCCAATTCGGGTCTGTTGATGCGAAAACAGGCATTCATCACAGACCTATCTTCTTTCACAACGCTACCCTTAAAAAGTGGATTTCTATCAATTTCAGCGTATAAATGGGCGGCTTTTGCTTCATTGCGTCTTTGCATTTCAAGGACACCGCCTTGTGCTTTTGTCCAACGTAAAGCCAACATAGCGACATAAATCGGAAAAGTGGGGGCCGTATGATAAAGCGAATGTGCTGAAATATGGGTTTTATAATCAAAAATAGTCGGAACCGTCCGTCTCACTTTTCTATCCAACATATCTTTTCTGATGATGACACACGCTATACCCGCCATCCCAAAATTCTTTTGCGCTGAAGCGAAAATGACCCCAAATTTATCTATTTCCAAGGGTTTTGTCAAAAAATCGGAAGTCATATCGGCAACCAAAGGCACTTTTACTGAGGGGTATCCGTGGTATTGTGTGCCGTTGATTGTTTCGTTTGACACCACGTGTAGGTATTGCGTATGGCGTGGCAAAGTCCAATCTTTTCCGATTTTATCGGTATTTACCATAGGAATTCTATCATAATTTGTCTCTTTTGAAGACCCTAAAACATGGACTTTACAGATTTGAGCCGCCGCTTTTATAGCTCTGTCTGACCAAAAACCTGTGTCCAAAGCAGCGATTGATTGGCGGGCATTGACCAAATTCATAGGCGCAATTGCCAATTGAGACGATGCACCGCCTGGTACCCAAATCACTTCAAAATCATGGGTCAAACTGAGTAATTCTTTTATCAAAGCCGTTGCTTCTTCAATAACAACTAAAAATTTGGGATTTCGGTGGCTCATTTCGGCAAAAGAGATACCTGTGTGGTCATATTCTCGTAAACTGTCTGCGGCTTCCGCCAATACCGAGGAGGGCATAGTGGCGGGACCCGCACTAAAATTGTGAATTGTCATTCTTTTCTGATTGTTACTACTAATTTATAAATGTGGTTTTATTTAGAAAGCAAAAAATGCGGTGCAAATCTCTTAAATCCCTTTCCAATCATTCAATTATATCTGAAAAATCGTAAAAACCTTTCAATATACTACCTTAAACAATTTAGATTTACGCTTGTTTCGTGGACATTAATAAGATATTCATTCAAAAAATTGAAATAATTAAAACATGAAAGTAGAAATTTGGTCGGACGTGATGTGTCCGTTTTGCTATATCGGAAAACGTAAATTTGAAAATGCCTTAGCACAATTTGAACATAAAGACGATGTAGAAGTGATTTGGAAAAGTTTTCAACTCAATCCTGACATGGAAACAAATCCTGATAAAAGCATCAATCAATATTTAGCAGAAGCCAAAGGTTGGACTTTGACACAAGCCCAAGAAGCGAATCAATACGTGACAAACGTAGCGCAACAAGTCGGTTTGACTTACAATATGGACAAAGCTGTTGTTGCTAACTCCTTCGATGCACACCGTTTTTTGCATTTTGCAAAAGAACAAGGCGTACAAAACGAAGCCAAAGAACACCTTTTAAAAGCCTATTTTACTGAGGGATTGAATACCGCAGACCATGACGTTTTGATACGTTTAGGCCTTGAAGTCGGCTTAAATGCAGACGCATTAAGAGCCGTTTTGAATAGCGATCAATTTGCCGATGAGGTAAAATACGATATTTTCCATGCCCAACAAGTCGGTGTGCGAGGCGTACCTTTCTTCGTTTTAGGTGAAAAATACGCTGTTTCGGGCGCACAAGAAACTGCTTTGTTTTTGCAAGCCTTGAATCAAACGTGGGCAGAAGTAGGCAAACCTGCGACAATTTTAGAAGGCGAAACGTGTAATATTGATGGTAATTGCTAAGAAATTATCATAATTCATAGAGAAAACAACACCAAAATGGAAAATCAAACGACACCCATGCCTTTTGAAGGTAAAGAAATTAGAAAAATCTGGCACGATGCGCAATGGTATTTTTCCGTTGTTGATGTCATTGAGGTTTTGGCTGAAAGCACAGCACCAAGCAAATACTGGAACGCCTTAAAACGTCGTGAACCGCAAGTATCTACAATTTGTAGAAAGTTGAAAATGCTTGCACCTGACAATAAAATGCGTCCAACTGACTGCGCCAATACTGAGGGGGTATTGCGTATTGTCATGTCCGTTCCTTCGCCAAAAGCCGAGCCGTTAAAACAGTGGTTGGCGCAAGTTGGTACTGAACGCATACTGGAAACGGAAAATCCAGAAATCAGTATTGACCGACTGACCGAAATCTATCGCGCAAAAGGTTATGACGACAATTGGATAGGTAATCGCTTGAAAACCATTGGTATTCGCAAAGAATTAACCGATAAATGGCAAAAACGAGGTATCAAAGACAACACCGAATTTGCCATTTTAACGGCTGAAATCGCTAAGGCAACTTTTGGTCTCACACCCAACGAACACGCTAAACTCAAAGGTTTGGACAAACAAAACCTAAGAGACCACATGACAAATTTAGAACTCGTTTTCACGGCTTTGGGTGAGGAGGTTACGCGGCAATTAGCCATAAAAGATAATACACAAGGCTTTGCTGAAAATCATGATGCAGCCATTCAAGGCGGCACATTTGCAGGTAATGCACGAGAACGATTGGAAGCTGAAAAAGGCTTAAAAGTGGTGTCATCAGACAATTTTTTAGGCTTAGAAAGCACCAAAAAGAACATAAATGAATTACCCGGAGGAGATGATGTAAAGTAAAATACTTATTAATAATGAATCGAAAAGACTTTTTAAAAACTATGATAACAACCGCTACGCTCGGCACGTCGCTGAAAGTTTTGTCTGAAAATTTGACAGAACAAGACGATAAAATGCCCGTTTTGTTCATCGGTCACGGCAGCCCGATGAATGCCATTGAGCAAAATGAATTTACCCGTACTTGGCAATCTTTGGGCAAAGAATTGCCAAAACCCAAGGCGATTTTATGCGTTTCAGCGCATTGGTTGACACGAGGGACACACGTGACAGCGATGCCCAAACCTAAGACTATTCACGATTTTGGCGGTTTTCCAAAAGCGCTGTTTGATGTGGAATATCCCGCTTTGGGCAATCCAGAATTGGCAAAAGAAGTGGCTGATGGCATAAAATCAACGACTGTTGGCTTAGATACGCACGAATGGGGCTTCGACCACGGCTCTTGGTCAGTTGTGAAACCCATGTATCCCGATGCCGATATTCCTTTGTTGCAATTGAGTATTGACTACCACCGCCCCCCTCAGTATCACTACGATTTGGCGAAAGAATTGGCATTTTTGCGCAAAAAAGGCGTATTAATAGTCGGAAGCGGCAATATGGTACACAATCTCGGCATGGCAACATGGCAAAACCTCAATGGTCCCGGCTTCGATTGGGCGATTGAAATGAATGATATTTTTAAAAACTACATCAACGACGGTAACCACAAACCTTTGATTGATTACCGTTCATTGGGCAAAATAGCCGATTTAGCAATTCCTACGCCCGACCACTACTACCCTCTTTTGTACAGCTTGGCTTTGCAGGGAAAAGATGAAAAAGTGAGCATTTTTAACGATAAAGCGGTGGCAGGATCTTTGACGATGACTTCGGTACGGATTGGATAGGTGCTTCTAATAAAAGCCCTATTTTTTTAAAATTTTCTGTCTTTTTGCTGAAAAGATGTTAAATTTGTAATTAATTTCTGATAAAATGGCAAAAGATATTTTTCATGAAGCCGTCAAAAAAGCTTTAATAAAAGATGGTTGGACTGTTACAGATGACCCTTTGCGTTTATTGACAAAGGAGGAAGGTGGCATTGAAACTGATTTGGGTGCTGAAAAAATGATTGTCGCTGAAAAAGAATTGAAACGAATAGCGGTTGAGGTTAAAAGTTTTATTAATCCTTCTCTTATTCACGAATTTCTGAAAGCCACCGGGCAATATGTTAGCTATGAAACCGTGATTAATAAAAAAAATATAAATCGCCAAATGTTTCTCGCCATGCCTTATTATGTTTTTGATAAGTTAAAAAAATACGATTTCATAAATGATATCATAGAAAGATTTCACATAAACCTTATTTTATATAATCCAATAACAGAATCAATTGAAGAATGGATAATATAGTCAAAATAGTCAAGGAAATGCTCAATGAATACCTCATTGACTTGCGTCAAGGCACTCAAAATGAAGGTATTGAGTATAAACTTATTGCTGATGAAACATCTCACAATTATCAAATCATCGCATTAGGTTGGAAGGGTTTAAATCGATTTTATAATCTTTTATTTCATATTGAAATTATAGGAGATAAAGTATGGATTCAAGAAGATAAAATGGAATATAGTATTGCTGAACGGTTGTTAGAAAGAGGTATTCCGAAAAAACAAATCGTTTTAGCCTATTTTCCCGAGTTTCATAGAAAGTTCACAGAGTATGCCGTAGCTTAAATATCTTGACAGGTCGCAACCAAAAAGTTAAATGCAACGTGTTGAAAAGCATAACACGTATTTCAATCATCATTTAACAACGGAATTCACCTTATGCAACGCAAAGAATTCTTGAAACAAGGCTTCCAAGCAAAGGAGCAGCTTTGGCAGGCGCATTTGTGGATATTTGGCATTGTGATAAGGATGGCAATTACTCCGAATATGGCAGTTTAACAGCCGTTCACTTTCTAAGAGGTCGCCAAACGACAAATACTGAGGGAGTCGCTGAATTTCTAACGATTTACCCAGGTTGGTATCCTGGCAGAGCGCCACATATTCATGTTCACGTCTTCGATTCTGCTGGAAAATCTTTGTTGGTGACACAAATTGCTTTCCCACCAGATGTGAGCGATACGGTTTATACGACAGCCACTAATTTTTATTCAAAAGGCAAACAAGATACGTCAAATGCAAAAGACGGTATTTTTTCTGATTCCATTTCTTGCGAAATGCCGACCGTAACAGGCAGTGTTTCATCGGGTTATTCGTTGACACATACTATTATAGTTTCAGCATAAATAATTGAAAATCAATATTTTGACTATAAAAACATATCGGATACTTTAAAAGTATCCGATATGTGCTGTTGTAAATCAAATTGAACAATTCGGAAAAATAATGATTCAAACCAACGCCACAATTTATTTATCAGAACAAAGAGGCTGTACGCAAACCGATACATGCCGCAGTTTCCACACCTTCAATTGCGGGTCTTTTTTTGACGACAACAAAAGACCTTTTGGCAATTTACAGGCTTTTAATGAGGACACAATGGTGCCAAATTCGTGTGTGACACATACAATTGGCGCACAAATATCTGTTGTTATTTTGCCCATTTTCGGCACAATTGAAGTACACTTTGAAGAATCCTAAAAACAGCATTTTTATTTTCGTCATCGAAGGTATTTTTGAAGTGCAAAATCGGCTGCTTCATGCGCGAGATGGATTGTCTTTAACAGATATTGATACCGTTGAATTGGAGGCTTTGTCTAATGATGCGGTGATTTTGTTGCTTGAATTGCCTTTAGGTTCTTCCGCTGTTTGATTTTTGTACTTTATCGATAATAAACGACTCGAAAAAATTCATCCCCATCATTCATAATTCATCATTCCAATTCGTACTTTTGTTAAAAATGAAAAATCCATTTTTAATACTTTTACAAATCAAAAAATGATGAAAATCAAACCAATCCTTAGTATTTCCTTCCTTTTTTTACTTTTCTCAACGATTACATCGCAAAATATTGACCCCTCAGTATTTTCAGCAATGAAATGGCGCATGATAGGTCCACATCGTGGCGGCAGAACCGTCGGCGCAGTCGGCGTGCCGCAGCAACCGAATGTCTTTTACATCGGTGTCAACAATGGTGGCGTTTGGAAAACAACCGATTATGGCAGAACGTGGCAGCCCATTTTTGATGACCAACCGACGGGTTCTGTGGGTGATGTCGTTGTCGCACCGTCCAATCCGAATGTACTGTATGTGGCAAGTGGCGAAGGCTTGCAACGCCCCGATTTGTCCGTCGGTGATGGCATTTACAAAACAACCGATGGTGGTAAAACGTGGGTCAACACAGGCTTAAAAGAAGCCCAACAAATAGGGGGTTTAGCCATTGACCCCAATGACGAAAACCGTGTTTTTGCAGCCGTTTTAGGGCATCCTTATGGGCCCAATACTGAACGAGGCGTTTATAGAACATTGAATGG
>JAYSQG010000126.1:0-6400 GCA_043721685.1 Saprospiraceae bacterium
CGCATCAAGCCTTTTTCGACCATACGAGCTATCGGTGAATCAGTTCTTTGACACAAGGTTCTGGCTGCTCCAATATTGCCGTTTTGCACATTTGCACGGATATTGTTCATAAAACCTTCATCAATTTGCGTGGCTTTTTTAATCGTTGAATAACGACTGATGAAAATCGCTACGGCAATGATGGACATGGCAAACAAACTGACCATGATAATCATACCGAAGGTACTGTGTAATAATAACTCAAATACACTCGGTTGTGCATTTTCGGCAGCGACTGCGGCTGCGGTGCCTGTTGTGGCTTGGAAAAACAATAGTATGCTTTGCATAGACTGTTATAGGTGTTTTTTTATGATTGGAAATTCCGTTTGTTTATAATATTGAGGTTGTTTTCTACCCCCCTCAGTATCATCGGCAAATTTGGGTTTTAAAACTCAGTTTTAGTTAAAATATTTTGATTTAATTTTAATCAACATCATAAAGTTGGGCTAAAATACGGCTTTATAGTAAATTATCTACTTTCCGTAAAAATAATTTTTTAACCCATATTTAGTTTTGATTATTCTTTTTCACTTCTTCGGGCCAAACAACCTTTTGGGCATTGTCTTTGGCATTTTTGATGCGGTTGCGCGAATTGAGCGTTGGCTTAGGACGTGGCGCTGTTTTCATCTCCGTGTTTGCCAATTTGTCAACGTGCATCCAAGTACCGTCTTTTTGCAATTCAAAGGCTTCGTAAGTGCCATCTGGTACATAAGTAAATGGAATATTTGGGTCTTTTGTCCCAATTTGTTCAAGATGGTCATGGATAACGATATTCATTTCAGGGTCAAAATTCAAGCGTAAAACGGCATCGGCTGAATAATTTAACACGAGACGATGCAGTTTTTGTTTTCTAACCCCTTGAATATCATTGATTTCAAAAACAGGCGAACCAAATGTGATGTGTCCACTTTTGACAGTTAAAACATCACAAACTTTTATTTTTTCGTATTGGTTGTTGGCATTGTACCCAAACATCAAATATTTCATGCCGTCTTTGGTTTTGAACTCTTTCACGTTATAATATATCGCGCCAAACCAATTTTCAGGTTTCAAAACCTCTTTTTCTGCATTTTCTAACTTTCGTGACGCGTCGGACAATTCAAAAAAGACGGACTTCGAACGATTGAGTTGCACATAGCCGAAATACCGATATTCCGTTTCATCAATAAACAATTGCCAAGTAAAAACACGAAATGCGCCATCCATCGGCTTTTGAATCGCTATGTTTTCAACTTTTGTAAAAGCATAATTGTAGGAATTCGGAATATTCAAAGCCGCTTCCATCAAAGGAATCAATGCGCTGTTTGCTTGCATACGATTGTCTAAAACGGAATCTTGAACAGCGATTTTAGCAATCAAAGCCATGCTGTCTTCCAATTGTTCAAGCCTTTTGAAATCTGCAGGCTTGATGTCTCCTGCTTCCTTTTGAGCAAACACAATATTTTGAAAAACAAGGAATATAAAGCTGATGATAATGGGTTTCATTCTCTATTTTTCTTTGACAAACGAAAAGGTTGTGCCATAAATTACATTTTACAAGGAAAATTGACTTTTCTATAACAATTTCAGAACTTCTTCAATTCCTTAAAAATCTTATTCGTCGGCAAACCCATGATGTTTTCATAGCTGCCTTCGATGCGTCGAATCTTACAATGTCCAATCCAATCTTGAACGGCATAAGAACCCGCTTTGTCAAAAGGTTGATAATGTTCGATGTAAAAATCAATTTCCGCATCGGTCAATGTATCAAAATAAACCTTAGCGACATCAGAAAAGACACGTTTCCGATTTTTTGAAATCATACACACACCTGTAATCACGCGGTGCATATTGCCCGACAAATTGCGGAGAATACGTTGTGCATCCGCCACATTTTCAGGCTTATTATATATGGTGTCATTCAACACAACCGTTGTATCGGCGGCAATGATAATGTCATAGTCTTCGAGCCAAGGACGTGCAAATTCTGCTTTCTTTTCAGCGAGAAAAGCCGCCACTTTTTCGGATTGATACTGAGGGGGGATACTTTCGTCCACATCGGTCGGTCGAACGGTCACATTTGTAAAACCCGATTCTCGAAGTAGTTGACTGCGGCGGGGCGATTGAGAAGCTAAGAGTATTTTATGATTAAGATGCATACAGAAAGGTTTGGTTATCGTCTAATGTTTCACGCAAAGGTAATGAGATAAATGTCTTTTTCTTTTTGGGGAAAAACAAAATGGTTTGAAAGCAGTTACAATGTAAAACTTAAAAAACAGACGATTTTTCAGAATAGTAATGATGTGGCATTAAAAGACATCAAAGTTGTGAGTGTTTTTAATACTGAAACTACCAATCTATTTAGTCAGCTACTGTCTTTCAACAGTGAACTGCGTTTAATCCCAGATGTTTATGTAACGACTAAAGTAACTCCCTACTCTTATCCTGTAGTATCAAAAGGCATTGACCCACTTCCGTTTTGGATATTACTACCGAGTTTTATAATAAAGGAATGACTTTATATGATGTGGGTAATAAAATAAATACGAGTTTAGAAGCACTTCAATATCGTCCTGATATATTTATAAATACAAATAATTTAGACGACGGCTTTCTCATCTTAACAGGTGTTGAACAATTTACCGATGAGGGTTATTGTCTCCCTACCAAAAACAGATGGAATTTCAATACAATTAATTTATACGACAAGACCGGCTTTTCTTTATGGGCGATTATAATGATTGGCTTTTTTTTGAGCCTTCTTTTATTCATTCTAATTCCACAGATTTTATTAACTGAAATCTATGGGGATACTGCTTATATTGTTCTTATTTGGTTGCTTTTGAATTTTATGCCTCATGCTTTATTGCTTTTTTATAAACGAGAGAGCTTAATTGTTGAACATAAAAACCTCCTCAATGGTGTCCTTGTGGGCTACTATTTACTTATAATCCTGCCTATTTTGCTGCGAACTTATTTTTTTGCTGCTATTGGCATTCTCCCAGTACAACAACTTATCAAATCGCTTTGGGCTTTGATACCGTTACAGTTAATTTATATTTTTATTATCTTACAAAATCAAATGAGATATTGACATCTTATAGTGCTGCATCAACGATGAATAAGGATACATTTTTAGAGAAATTGCAAGAACTAATCGGTGATAATCATATCGAACAAGCCATTGACTTAAGTTTTGGTTTTTATAAAAAAGACAGAGACATTTCCAATCATTTAATTCTCCTTAAAAAGAGGTTGAATGCCATAAACACTAAAGAATCAATGGGTACTGCAAGTTTAGATGATGCTGAAATTGAACGCAACAGAGTGAGTAAAGCTTTACTAGATGTTGCTGCACCTAAATGATGATTCTTTTCACTGGACTTACCCCCTCAGTATAAAAACCCTTTTGTCCGCTATTCCGTCCTAACGGCTTCTCATTGCAACGCCTCCCGCAACACCTGTTGCAACAATGCCTCATTCTCCCGCACACTCCCTGCGATGCTCGTTTCTAACGCTGCGCACAAGTGCATCAGGCTTTCTACTTTTTCTACGATGCGGTGTTGAATACTGAGGGGGGGCAGAGGAATCAATGATTCAACAATATCTTTCACATTTACATGCTTTGCACCTATACCTCTATGCTTTGCAAGTAATCTATTTTTATAACCAATATCAGTCACAGCATATTTTAAATAGCGTGGTGTTACTACATTTGATGGGCGAAAAAGCATAACTCTTTGACCTAAACAAATGTTCTTATTCGCAGGAATAAATGCAGCTAATCCGATTGAACCTTCTCTTGCATAAATAATGTCATTTTCTTCGGGGATTAATCTTCTTATTCTTTCTTGATAGCTTTCTAATGACAATGAACGCAATCTTGTAATTTCTCCGCTATCATTTATACAATTCGTATCAATTCCATAATAACCCGTATCAATGTCTAAATACTGAGGGGTTGAATGAGGGTTCAGCCGATAATTGCTTTTTATTCTTTGGAATAACCGCACATAAAATAGAACCCAAAGCAAATTTACCTGTCTGAAAATGTATTCTTTTTATACTTGAATGACCATGACCTGTTCCTGAAACCAATGGAATTATGACTGCCTCATCATCAAATTGATATTCGTTGTGTGATTTTCTTTCTTCACTTGTTACTACCAAAGGATAATCTCCTTGAATTGCTTTTTGTATGCCTGTTGCACCTTTTTCAATGGTACAGATTTCACCTAATTTTACTTTTTTCCAACTCATATCAATATCATTTCTTTTCTCGATGATTTTAAAATATTAAATCCAATCCCGGAGGGATTCAACATGAATAGCCCCGAATGAAATTCGGGGAAAATGTAACGGATTATCAACAAATCCCGAAGGGATTGAACTATTCGTGTTTCTATTCATGTTCAATCCCTTTGGGATTTATTTCACCGCCTCTTTTAATTGTTCCAACAAATCATTGCTTTTCTCAAACGATAGATGCAACATCTCCATCAATTCCGCACTGTTATATTCGTGTGCTTCTTCTTTTTTCGTTGGGTTTTTAATATCCAAATTATAGCCGTTTTCGGCAATGGTGTGGATATTCACTTTCCAACTCAGGTCACTTTCTTGTCGGTTGTGCCACCACATTTTTATCGGTTCAAATTCTTTGACGTTAATCGGTCTTGTTTTGTTGTAGGCTTTTTGACCTTCGGGCAGACGGTGTTCGTAGTACCAAACCTCTTTTGTCGGTGTGCCTTTGTCAAAAAACAAAAGATTGGTCGCCACAGTCGCATAAGGTTGAAACACAGAATTGGGCAACCGAATAATGGTGTGCAGATTACAATCTTCCAATAGTTTTTGACGAACCCGTTGCTTCACACCTTCGCCCGTGAGTGAACCGTCGGGTAAAACAATGCCTGCCCTTCCGCCTTGTTTGAGTAAGTGAATCATGAGAATCAAAAACAAATCGGCGCTTTCCTTTGTGCGATAGGTTTGTGGGAAATTGCTTTCATTGCCATTCGCCACAATGCCGCCAAAAGGTGGATTCGCGAGAATGACATGGACACGGTGTTTTTCGGTAAAACTACTGAGGGGTTGGTCTAAGGCATCGCCAAAAGTGATTTTGGGAATTTCGATGTCGTGCAATATCAAATTGGTGGTTACCAACAAATACGGCAACGGTTTGTATTCCCAACCCGCAATGTTTTCTTCGATGCTTTTGCGTTCCTCAATGTTTTTGGCTTGTTTCTTCAAATGTTCAATCGCGCAAGTCAAATAGCCACCTGTGCCACAAGCGGGGTCGAGTATCTTTTCGCCCATTTGCGGGTCAATCATTTGGGTAATGAATTGCGTAATCGCACGGGGCGTATAAAACTCGCCGCTTTTGCCCGCACTTTGGAGTTCTTTCAAAATCGTTTCGTAGAGTTCGCCAAACGCATGGCGGTCTTTGGCGATATTGAAATCAATTTCATTGAGTTTGTTCAACACTTTGCGGATATTGATGCCGCTTTTCATGTAGTTGTTATTGCCATCAAACACTTCCCGCACAATCACAGCGCGTTGATTGCCTGTACTCAAATCGAGATTGCGTAAAGCGGGGAACAATTCTTGGTCAACAAATTTCAAAAGTTCATCGCCTGTCATGCCTTCATCGTAGCCCGCCCAATTGCCTTTTTCTTTGACCCAATGAAACATATCTGGAATAGGCGACGTGTAGTTGTCGTCCATCACTTCCAATTCTTTGTCCTTATCCGAAAAGATTTTCAAGAACAGCATCCAGCCCAATTGTTCGATGCGTTGTGCATCGCCGTTGAGTCCTGTGTCTTGCCACATGATTTGTTGGATGCTTTTGACTATACCGCTTATGTTGCTCATAAATTTTTGATAAAAAATGGTTATAATGAATAAAAACTCCGAAGGCGTTAAACACGAATAGAATAACATAACGAATATTCGCAAACTCCGAAGGAGTTGAACACGAATATTAGCTATTCATGTTCAACTCCTTCGCAGTTTGCGAATAATCGTTATGTTATTCTAAATCACTTTATCAATCAAGATATTTTTCTTCATATTTCACACCATGTTCTTCGAGTAAACTTTTGAGTTCATCTCGAAAAGATACTTTTGCATGGTGTGCTTCTTGATTTTTGACATATTCTATTAAATTATCTTTCGCACTGATATGGTAGGTAAATGCTGAATAGCCTTCTTGCCAACCACCGAATTGTGGGAAAATGCCTGTTTCTTTAATAAAACTGGTACTGCCCAACTTAATGTCTTTAATTAAATTATTCATGTTACGCAGATCAAAGCCCTTTAGGGCTGACACCGTTTATAGAAAAGTCATGACAAATGAATTCTAAGGTGCGTAGCACCGACACCGATTATG
>JAYSQG010000127.1:0-7279 GCA_043721685.1 Saprospiraceae bacterium
TTGTGTTGCAAAATGGCAACAGGCACAGGCAAAACGCTTGTGATGGCAATGACCATAGCATGGCATGTTTTGAACAAAGTGAATGACCCAAAGAATGTGAAGTTTTCTAAAAATGTGTTCATTGTTGCACCCAATTTGACGGTTAAAGACCGTTTACAAGTCTTGCATCCGTCAGCAAAAGCGGGTGAAGGCGACTGGAAAGAAACGAATTACTACGAAGCGCATAATATTGTGCCGTCTGAAATGATGCCGCGCCTTAGACAAGGCAAAATATTGATTGAGAATTGGCACACGCTGGCATGGGACAGCGAAGTACAAATTGCCAAACGCAAATCAGTGGACAAACGTGGCGCAAAAAGTGACCGTGCCTACGCTCGTGAAGTTTTGGGCGATATGGCAACTGCCAAAAACATCATTGTTTTGAATGATGAAGCCCATCATTCGTGGCGTGTGCCAGCAGGAAGCAAGTTGAAAGGTATCAAAAAAGAGGACATTAGAGATGCAACGATATGGGTTGGGGGCTTGGATAGACTCCACAAAACGTGCGGCATACTGAGGGGATACGATTTTACGGCAACACCTTTTAGTCCATCGGGCAAACAAAGCGATGAAGCAGCGGTATTCTCGTGGATTGTCTCTGATTTTGGTTTGAACGATGCGATAGAATCGGGTTTAGTCAAAACGCCGCGAGTGGTCATTCGTTCTGATGGGCAATTGACAAAAGTAAAAGACGAAGTTCAGTCAAAATTGTACCATATCTATGAAGATGAAGACGTAAAAACAAGCCTAAACTACAAAGGAGCGATTCCAGAAATGGGTTTACCGACATTGGTGAAAAACGCCTACGTTTTACTCAATGCGGATTGGCAGCATGTTGCCGAATCTTGGGCAAAAGAATCGCCCAATATATTGCCTTGCTTAATAACCATTGCCAACAGCACCGAAACGGCTTCACGTGTGCGTTATGAGTTTGAAAAAAGAGGCTTACACGGCACGATTGACGAGATGAAAGACTTGCCTTTGTACGATGCCGATCGCATTTTACAAATAGACTCGAAAGCCCTTGAAACAGCAGAGAGCCAACGCGAAGCGATTCAAGTGAAAGACGACCATAAGTTGAGCAAAGATGAATTGGCAGAACGTTTGAGAGACACCGTCAATTCTGTTGGTCGTTCTGGGCAATTGGGTGAGCGTATCTGCAATGTGATTGGTGTTAGTATGCTTTCAGAAGGTTGGGACGCAAAGACGGTGACGCATATTATGGGCTTACGGGCTTTCACTTCTCAATTGTTGTGTGAACAAGTTATTGGACGTGGCTTGCGCCGAGTCGCTTATACTTTCGAGCGCAGCGATGACCCCCTCAGTAATGATAACTTTTTGCAGCCCGAATACGTCAATATTTTTGGTGTGCCTTTTAGCATTATTCCACAAGAAGACGGAGGCGGAACACCGCCACCACCGAGACCACGTGGACATGAGATAAAAATAATGCCTGAAAAAGTAGCGCATCAAATTGACTTGCCCAACATCTTACGTGTTGAAAATATCTTGCGACCTATTCTAACATTGGATAAAAAAGCGGTTACGGATTTAGAAATTGATCCGTATCGGTTCATTACCGAAGCCGAATTGGGTGCTGTTGTCGAAGGGAAAGGTGCGGCAAAAGACATTGCGAATATTGACCTAAAAGCTTCGACAGAAACCCGTTTGCAAAGCGTTGTTTTTGCTGTTGCCCAACGCCTGTTTGAACAAGAGCATAAGAAACAGAATTGGCGCGGACGTGAACCGTTTTTGTTTGTTCAATTCCTTAAAATTGTACAAGACTTTTTGGCTGCTGATAAAGTCCGTTTGAAACAAGATTTGTTTAGCAATGACGCCGAACGGCGTACAATTGTCTTTATGTTGGCAATGAGTGACATTGTTGGGCATATACTTGCCCATGTTCGTGAACAAAATGCTGAAAAGATTGAAGTGATTACAGACCGAGAACGCCCCATCATTTCTACAGCTGATATGCCTTCATGGTGGACAAGCCGCCCTGCACCCGAAGCCCGAAAGAGCCATCTTAATGCTTGTCCGATTGACAGTCTTTGGGAGGCAAGTGGGAATTATTTTTTTGACAGTTGCGATCTCATAGACTCTTGGATAAAGAATGACCATTTTGGTTTTGTGATTTGGTATTTTTACGAAGGACAACCCCGTCGTTATTATCCTGATTTTGTATTGCGACTGACCAATGGCTCTTATGTTGTTGTTGAAACCAAAGGAGATAATAATGTTTTGGCTCAAGTTAA
The DNA here is from genome assembly GCA_043721685.1 of Saprospiraceae bacterium. Classification (GTDB taxonomy): domain Bacteria; phylum Bacteroidota; class Bacteroidia; order Chitinophagales; family Saprospiraceae; genus JAAFJT01. The sequence continues at coordinate 2,295 of JAYSQG010000127.1, forward strand.
ACGTAAAGCATTGCAAGGTTGGGTCAAAGCGGTTAATTCATTAGGTAATTGGGGTAATTGGCATGAGGTGTTGTCAACCCACCCTTTAGATTTAGAAGGCAAACTGAAAGGATTTTATTAAAAACAACAAAAGGGCACCCATTTGTATGAGTGTCCTTCTGTTTTTCTAATGTTTGACAACCTTCAACTTAATTGCTGGCGACCTTAGCGGCAGGCGTTTCTTTCGCTGCCTTAGCGTTTGTCTTAGCACGCTCGGCTTTAATCTTCTCCAACTCATTGAGGTAATTAATGGCATCGCTGTTACCAAAAGCGGCTCTGTTGTTGGCTTCTGATTCGACAAGTGTGAGCATTTTGAGAAGGTCAACACCTGCCAAAATACCATGCCCCCAATATTTGTTGACGAGGACTGTGAGCAGTTTTTCCAAAGCAGCCGCTTGTTTGTAAGAAGCCAACTTAGCAACCAGCAGTGCCAACGCCAATTCTGTGGGTAAAAAACTGTTGTAACGTTTGAGTGCCTCCAATTTAAGGAAGGCATCAGCCGCTTTGATGTCGCCCATCTTCGACAATTTTTTCATTTCGTCGTTTGTGACCGCATCGGGTTCGGGAATGTCAGCGCTCCACAGTTCAAGTTTTGAGACCAAAGCATCAAACTCGGCTTGGGGAAAAGCGACGGTGTTGTGGATAACAAGTTGTTCAGGCATATTTCATCCGTTTTAAATAGTGATATGATTATTGTTAAAAATGAGGTCTAACTTGCCTCTGTAAGGTGTTTGTTTTTTGGAACGTATGGCAAAGTTATGGTCTGTATAAATACAAGTCAATAGCTGACTTAAAGTTTTTATAAATAAATTTATAAATATTACTTTTGACGTTGTGTAATGGTGTTCATCATAAGCAAAAAGCTTGAGCATTCAATATATATAAACAAAAACCCCGAAGGGATTAAATATGAATAGCCGCCGATGCAATCGGTGGAAAAAATGATAAGTGTATGTGTCGCAAATCCCGAAGGGATTGAACTTTACTTGAAGGTTTAATCCCTTCGGGATTTGTTTTGATTATACATATTTGGACGTATGTTCCCTATTTCCACCGATTTCATCGGTGGCTATTCGTGTTTAATCCCTTCGGGATTTGTTTTGATTGGATTGAAGGACATTTTGTTCTTTCTACCGATAACGTTTCCGTTCTTTTTTCTCAAAAAAACACTCATTTCTTACATAGAACAGGCATTTTATGTATTTTTACGCCGCTAAATTTCGCATCCTTTTATTTATATCAAACATTTTTCTGTGAAACCTACCAACATTAAGAATCCAGAATATTTTCACAAGGTCGTTGACTGTCAACACGCCTGTCCTGCGCATACGCCCGTGCCCGAATATATTCGGCTCATAGCGGCGGAACGCTACACGGAGGCGTATATGGTCAACTGGGAATCCAATGTATTCCCCGGCGTTCTGGGTCGTACCTGTGACCGTCCTTGTGAACCCGCTTGTCGGCGTGGACGACTCGAACAAGAGCCTGTGGCGATTTGCCGTCTCAAACGTGTCGCAGCGGACAACAAAGGCGAAGTAAAATCGCTGATGCCACAAGGTCCTTTTACCCCAAATGGTAAGAAAATCGCCTTAATTGGTGGTGGTCCAGCCTCTTTAACGGTGGCTCGTGACTTAGCACCACTCGGTTATGAGATTCATCTTTTTGATGAACAAGACCTCGGCGGTGGCATGATGCGCTCACAAATTCCGTCGTTCCGTTTGCCTGAAACGGTTTTGAATGAAGAGGTGAATTACATCCTCGATATGGGTATTCACACCCAATTCAAGACTTTCGTGTCGAGTATGCGCGACGTTTTGGCAAAGGATTATGACGCTATTTTCGTCGGAACAGGCGCGCCACGTGGTAAAGATTTGGACAAACTACCTGGACGTTGGGAAGCGGCTAAGAACATCCACGTCGGTATCGAGTGGCTGGCTTCGGTGGCGTTTGAACACACGGCTAAAATTGGTAAAAACGTCATTGTTTTGGGTGGTGGCAATACGGCGATGGACTGTTGCCGTACTTCACGCCGTCTCGGTGGTGACAATGTAAAGGTTGTCGTGCGAAGTCCACGCAAAGAAATGAAAGCCTCGCCGTGGGAAATTGAAGACGCTATCATGGAAGATATTCCGATTTTGGAAAACCATGTCCCTAAATCTTTCGTCGTAGAGGACGGGATACTGAGGGGTATGCTTTTTGAAAAAGTGAAAGCCGTTTATGACGAAAAAGGCAAACGGTCACTCATTTCACTGGGCGAACCTGATGTATTCATCGAAGCTGATGACGTTTTGGTGGCGATTGGTCAAGAGAACAGTTTCCCTTGGGTCGAACGTGACTTAGGTTTGGAGTTTGACAAATGGGAAATACCGATATTAGACGCTGTGACGTTCCAGTCCACGATTCCAAATATCTTCTTTGGTGGTGACTCGGCTTTTGGACCTAAAAACGTCATTACGGCTGTTGCACACGGACATCAAGCAGCGATTTCGATTGATTTGTTCTTAAAAGGGGAGTCTTTGACAGAACGCCCGCCGCCATACACGAATCTCATTAATCAAAAAATGGGTATTCACGAATGGAGTTATGACAACGATGTGGCGATGGATATTCGCTACAAAGTACCTCATGCAGAAAAGGCTTTGACGCTCAAAGACCGCAAGAAAGAAGTGGAATTGGGCTTTAGCCAAAAACTCGGTTTCAAAGAAGCGGAACGTTGTCTCAACTGCGATATTCAAACGGTCTTTTCTGAAATGCGGTGTATCGAGTGCGATGCGTGTATGGATGTTTGTCCAACATCTTGTATTACTTTTACGATGAACGAGGAAGAAGAAGTGGATTTGCGGAAACATTTGCTGGCACCTGCTTTGAATTTGACTCAAGACCTCTATGTGTCTGACACATTGAAAACAGGACGCATCATGGTCAAAGACGAAGACTTGTGTTTGCATTGCGGCTTATGCGCCGAGCGTTGCCCAACGTCAGCTTGGGATATGATGAAATATATTTATCAAGTTACAAAAGCAGGAAATCAATGTCGAAAAATAGGATAGTTAATGATTTTGTTGTGCGCTTCGCCAATGTGAACGGAACAGGTTCAGCGAGTGCCAACACGATGTTCGCAAAGTCCATTTTCAGAATGGGCATTCCCATGACCGCAAAGAATATTTTTCCATCCAATATTCAAGGTTTGCCAACATGGTACGAGGTGCGTGTGAGTGAAAAGGGTTATCTCGGTCGTCGCGAAGGTGTGGACATCATGGTCTGTCTTAATCCACAAAGTTTAGCCAAAGACGTTGATTCGGTCAAGTCAGGCGGCTATTTTGTGTATGACAGCACCAAATTCTTACGCAAAGAATATTATCGTGAAGACATCACCTACATCGGTATCCCGATGATGGAAATATGCTTACGCGAATACACCGACCCGCGTTTGCGTCAGTTGTTCAAGAACATTATTTATGTCGGAGCAATGGCGGCGTTGTTGGATATTGACCTTGAAGTTATCAAAGGTGTCATTTCAGATGAGTTCAAAAAGAAGCCAAAACTCATCGAACCGAATATGAACGCCATTCAATTGGGTGTCAACTATATTCGTGAAAACTACCCCAATCCAATCGGTTTTAAGGTGGAAACCCGTGATTTGGTAGGCGATTCGATAGTGATTGATGGCAATACTGCTTCTGGTATTGGCTGTTTATATGCAGGCGCAACGGTGGCGGCATGGTATCCAATTACGCCTTCAACGTCATTGGTCAATGGTTTTGAAAAATATGCCAAACGCCTACGCATAGACCCTGAAACAGGGAAAATGAACGTAGCAATTGTTCAAGCAGAAGACGAATTAGCGGCTATCGGTATGGTCATTGGCGCAGCTTGGAATGGTGCAAGGTCGTTTACGGCGACAAGTGGACCGGGTCTTTCTTTGATGAGTGAGTTCCTCGGCTTGGCTTATTTTGCCGAAGTACCAACCGTTTTGTTTGATGTTCAAAGAACGGGACCTTCAACAGGTATGCCGACGCGGACGCAACAATCGGACATTACATCAGCCGCTTATGCCTCGCATGGTGACACCAAGCAAGTGTTGTTGTTCCCAAGTACACCAAAGGAGTGTTTCGATATGGCAGCCCAAGCCTTCGATTTGGCAGAGGAAATTCAAGCACCTGTCATCGTCATGCTCGACCTTGATTTGGGCATGAATGACCATTTGAGTGAACCTTTACATTGGGATGAGAACAGAGCATATAAACGTGGTAAAGTTTTGTCTGCCAGTGATTTAGACAATATGGCTTCTTTTGGTCGCTACCTCGATTCTGATGGTGACGGTATTACGTACAGAACGATTCCTGGCGCGCATCCGACAAAAGGCTCATTCTTTACTCGTGGTTCTTCGCGTGATGAATACGCTCGTTACACCGAGGACAGCGGGGCTTATGTCCGCAACATGAATCGCTTGGCAAAGAAATGGGATACGTGTAAGACTTTAGTGCCTGCGCCTGTGGTCTATCAAAAAGAAAACACAAGTGATTATGGTCTTATTTTCTTTGGTACAACGCTCTTTTCTGCCCTCGAAGTCATTGATTTACTGAGGGGTGATGGTATGCCGATTGATGCGATGTGTGTCAAAGCGTTTCCGTTCCCAGAAGATGTATTGGCGTTCATCGAGTCGCACGACAAAGTTTTTGTGGTTGAACAAAACCGCGATGCCCAATTCCGTTCTTTGCTCGTCAATGAGTTGGAAGTGCATCCTAAAAAACTGATCAAAGTGCTTAATTTCGATGGTATGCCCATCACCGCCGATGCCATTTTGAATATAGTTGTGCCTGAGATAGGGCTTGTAAAACAAAATTAAATCATTAGTTATTGGTTACTCGTTATTGGTTATTCGTTACTCGTTATTGGTTACTCGTTAACCGTAAACGAATAACCAATAACGAGTAACGAATAAC
>JAYSQG010000128.1:0-7506 GCA_043721685.1 Saprospiraceae bacterium
CTTTCACTGCGTTCAGAATGACAAAAAATTGCATTTAATAATGGCTAATAAATTTAAAATCAAAATATTATAAAAATGAAATTTGTACATATATCAGCATTCTTTTTCCTTTTGCAAACGGCTGTAACAGCCCAAAATACTGAGGGGGGCATTACATTCATACACGACAAGTTTGGTGATGCTTTGGCAAGTGCTAAAAAAGACCATAAACTCATTTTCATGGATGCTTACACGACTTGGTGTGGCCCATGTAAAATGATGTCGAAATCTACGTTTACAGATTCAACGGTTACGACGCTGTTTAATAAACAGTTTGTTAACCTCAAAATGGATATGGAAAAAGGCGAAGGACCTGAATTGCAACAGCGTTATGGTATTGTCGCTTATCCAACATTGCTTTTTTTGAATGGCGATGGAGAAGTGGTGCATAAGGCTTTAGGTTATCACGATGCTGCTCAATTTTTAGCGTTGGGTCAAACGGCTTTGAATGGTGAACAGACCTTAGGGAAATGGATGATGCGTTATGAAAGAGGCGAGCGTGACCCAGCATTTTTGAAAGCTTATGCAGAGGTGCTTGCAGAAGCCTTTGATACACAACGATTTAAGATTGCCGAAGAATATTTGGCAACACAAACGGATTGGAAAACGCCTGAACATTTGGCATTTATTTACAAATTTACTGAGGGGGTGGATTCAAAACTTTTTTCTTTTTTGGTTAAAAATCAAAAGGATTTTGAACAAGTAGCTTCGAAAGATGCCGTTTCTTTGAAAGTGCAAGACATCGCTTCTGAATTTTTATTCGATGAAAAAAAGTTGCCGACTTTATCGGCTGCCGATTCGATTATTCGTTTGGTTTATCCTGCCGACAAAGCGGTTAGAACATCGTTGGGTTATCGGTTGAGTTATTACCGTATGAAAGGTGATAGACCAAATTATGCTGAGTCTGCTGTTAAGTTTTTGAAAAAATATGATGATTCGGCAGAGGAATTGAATGAAAATGCCGTGACTTTTTATGAGCAAATTGAAGAGAAAACGTCGCTAAAAAAAGCCCTAAAGTGGGCAAAAAAGTCCGTAAAATTAGACAATCGCTTTGTAAATCAAATCGTTGTGGCACAATTGTATAACAAATTGGGTAAAAATAGAAGTGCCAAAAAAGAAGCGCAAAAAGCAATTGGTATTGCTAAAAAGGCTGGCGATGGTTTTGATGAAGCCACTGACTTGTTGGCTGAATTGGCAGAGAAAAAGTAGTCGCTTTTGTCATTCTGAACGCAGTGAAAGAATCTGAATAATCTTTAATACAGATTCTTTCACTTCGTTCAGAATGACAAAATACGACTTTTTTATACGTTTTTCAAGCATTATTCAATACTCAAAATATCCTGCCGATTAATTGCCGCTGCCATAACCTCTGGAAATTTATCTGGCGTACAAGCAAAAACGGGGATTTCCATAGACGCTAATAAAGCGGCATTGTGCTTGTCATAAACGGGTTTTCCTTCATCATTCAGTGCCAACAGTACAATCAATGTGGTGCCAGATTCTTTAATGGCTTGCACACGACGGAACATTTCGACGGCGTTGCCACCTTCAAAAAGGTCAGAAATAAGCAATACAATCGTATCCGAAGGATTTGAAATGCACCCCTCAGTATAAGTCATTGCTTTGGCAATATCTGTACCGCCGCCCAATTGTGTACAAAACAACAAATCCACAGGGTCGTTCAAGTGTTCCGTTAAATCCACAACTTCGGTATCAAAAACGATCATTTGGGTTTTGATGGAGCGCAAAGATGCCATAACTGCTCCAAAAACAGAGGCATAGACGACACTCGTCGCCATCGAACCGCTTTCGTCAACCAACAAAATGACGTGTCGCAAGGCTTGTCCACGTCGTCCACGCCCGATTAAAGTTTCTGGAATAATGGTTTTTAAGGTCGGTTGATAGTGTTTGAGATTGGCGCGAATGGTTTTATCCCAATCTATTTCGTTCATCTTCGGACGACGGTTGCGAACAGCACGGCTCAACGCGCCACGAATCGCTTCCCGCAAGGGTTGATTGAGTTTTTTTTCCAATTCTTCTACTACTTTTCTAACTATCATACGTGCCGTTTCCCTTGTTTGGTCAGGCATGGCTTTGTTCAATGTCAACAAAGTTGTCACAAGGTGAATATCGGGTTGAAAGCTTTCTAAAAGTTCAGGTTGCAAGAGCATTTGGTTCAAATCAAGGCGTTCCAAGGCATCACGTTGCATGACCTGCACCATCGGCGTAGGGAAATATTTTCGAATATCGCCCAACCACCGATTGACGACAGGCGTTGATTTACCCAAGCCGCCTTTGCGGTCAGCTTCACCACCATACAAGGCTTCGAGGGTATCGTCCATACCTTTTTGAAGTTCCGTTAAGTCAAAACCCTCCGCTTCGTAGCCTTCGGAGCTGTCTTGAGGAGACCCCTCAGTATCGGCATCTTTTCCAAGTATGAGCCGCCATTTTGTGAGTTTATCGTCCAATTTTGTTAGATTTTTTTTCCAAAAGAGAAAACACTATCATGCCGCCGATGCTTGCACCCAAGCCATATATGATAGGTGGGTATTCTGTTTCGATATAAGTACTTACGAGCCAAACTATTAAGCCAATAATCATGGCTGCCATGGCACCCCAAGCTGATGCTTTTTGCCAATACAAGCCTGCAATGAGTGGTACAAACAGCGAAACAAGGCTTAATTCTGACGATTGACGCACCAATTCGTAGATACTTTTGTCTAAAGTGGCGAAAAAAACAGAAACAAAAGTAATGAAAACAACGGAGAGACGCATGACATACAGCAGCTGCTTGTCCGTCAAGTCGGGATAAAAAGGTTTGACGATGTTTTCGCCAATGACGGTGGAAGGAGCGAGTATGGCACCACTTGCCGTACTCATGATGGCGGACAATAATGCGCCAAAAAATAAAATTTGCATCCATAAACTGCTGTGTTGCAAGACCATATAGGGAATGAGCATTTGACGCGTTTCGTCGCCCCCCCTCAGTAATTCGGGGTACATGATTTTGCCACAATAGGCTATGACAATGGGCATGAGTCCAACCGTTAAGTACATAAAGCCTGAAATATAAGCACCCCAAACAGCTGCTTTTTCAGACTGGGCAGACATAACGCGTTGAAAGACATCTTGTTGTGGTACAGAACCCAAGCCAACCGTAATCCAAGCGGCAAAATAGGCGACAATACTTTTGGCGTCGGGATTGGGCAAAACGCGGAAATGTTCAGGTTCTTGATGGGCATGATTCAAAAGAACTTCCCAGCCACCCGCGACGTTGACAGAGTTGAACATAACGAAGAACATACCGACGATAATCATGCTCGTTTGGACAAAATCCGTTATAGAAACTGCCCACATGCCACCAATATAGGTATAAAACATAACCATTGCGGCGCAAACGACAACCCCTGTAAAAAGGGGAACACCTGTCAGTATGTTTAAAATTGTAGATAGCGCAATGAGTTGGGCGGCAATCCAACCCCAATAAGAAGGTATCATCATGATGGCAGAAAGTGTCTCTGCACGATGGCTGTAACGGCGACGAAAATAGTCGCTAAATGTGTATAAATTGAGCCGGTACAAGGGTTTTGCCATAAAAATGCCTATAAAAATAAGGCAAAGGGCTGCGCCAAAAGGGTCTTCGATGACGCCCATCAAACCCTCGTTGAGAAAGGCGGTTGATGCACCCATAACGGTTTCTGACCCAAACCATGTTGCAAATAAACCCGCAGCAACAACCGTCATCGGCATACGCCGACCGGCCATAACGAAGTCACTTGTGTTTTTGACGAATCGAGATGCCCACCAACCTATGAACACCGTGATAATCAAGTAAAGTGCTATGAATGTAAGTAGAATGTGGTTGTCTGTCAATTGTGTACTTTGTTTTTAGGAATATTAAAAATGGTTTTTAGCTGCCACGAATTTCTGACATTACTTGAATGAATGTTAATAAAACCGATAAAATTTATGGAACTGTTGATAAAAACAAAAAAAGGGAACCCCTCAGTAGGATTCCCTTTTCTTGATTGGTTAATGGGGATTGGTTATTCTTTTTAAACTAATTTACCAATAACCAACCCCTAATAACCAATAACCAATAACCAATTAAGGCGTAAGCATTTGAGAATAAATGGTTTTTAATTGATCATTTTTCTCTTTAGCTACGATTTCAGTAAGCATATTGTAGAGGTCGGCATAACCAGAACCTGTTTTACCTTTAAATGACTTACGAACATCGCTGATGGCTTTAGCGCAAGCAAAACGGCGCCAAGGCGATTGCGTTTGATTGGTGGCGATGTCTTTGAGTTTGCCCATTTTAGTAACAATATCAGCGTCAGAAACATTCAATTTATCTAATACTTTGACATAATTTCCTAAAAAACCGATGCTCGGTAAACCATCAATTTTAGTAATGCTGCGCTCGAAAAAGTCAACGTGTTCGGGCTTAGGGCTTTCAACGTAGATAGAACCTACGCCATTGACCAAATCGCTGTTTTCGTCGTTTTCATATTTTTTTGCTGCCGTTAAAGCTGCATCAGCATCTACTTTGTAAAGGGCTTGCAGGGCAGATGAAATCACTGGATAAGCAGGTTCTTTTTCCAAAATGCTGCGATAAGTGGTTGCCCATTTCGCATCTTTTGTTGCTGCCAATTTAGCCAAAGCCGTCGAACGTGTTGTTGAACGGGTGTCTTTCACCGCAATCTCTGCAATTTTGTCCAATACCGAGGGGTCGTCTTTGATGCGATAACCTTGAATCGCATCTTGGCGAATAGCCCAATATTTGTCGTCCATTGCTTTGCGCAAAGTGGCTTGTGCCTCTTTTGTGCTGCTTTGGCGCAAATCTTCAATTGCTTCAATGCGCGCCAAATAACGTGGTGCATTGTTATACATGAAAATAAATTCCTCTTCGGTGTGGTTATCTGTTTTTTGAGCGAGTAACATGCGGTCTGCATCGAAATCCACCAAAGCGGGTTTTGAAGGTGCATCAAACGTAAAAGTTTGTGAGCGTTTTGTCACCCGAATTTTCTCCCTTTTCGCAGGTTGTCCAGCCGATTGATAGATGTCCACACTAAGAGGTAGGTCGAAGATAGCAGGTGTACCGTCTTTCATTTCCTGTTTTTGCTCAACGGTCATGGTGACTTTTTTCTCCGTTTCGTCGTAGGCATAGCTGATTTCAAGCTGTGGATGCCCTGAAGCGTAGTACCATTGATTGAAAAACCAATTTAAGTCTTGACCACTCACTTCTTCCAAAGCCAAACGCAATTGCTGTGCTTCGCCCGATTTGAATTGATTGTCCGTCAAATATTTTTGCAAACCTGCGAAAAACGCATCGTCGCCTAAATAATTCCGCAACATGTGCAAAATACCACCACCTTTATTATAGGAGTGCGCATCGAACATCGCTTCACGATTGATAAATTTGAAATCAACCAAATTGTGAACATTTTGCTCGGCTTGGCCAAAATAACCATCCATCGCTTCGCGGCGGTGATAGTCACCTGCATCCATGCCGTATTTATGCTCCAGCCAAAGACCTTCTGAAAAATCGGCAAATGATTCATTAACGGTTAAGTTTGACCAACTTTCAGCTGTTACCAAATCGCCAAACCAATGGTGAAACATTTCATGCGCGACAACTATTTCATTGTAATCTTTGTCAATCAACTCCCGTTCTGTGCCGTTCATAAACTCGCCATAGATTATAGCGGTAGTGTTTTCCATCGCACCAGACACATAATCACGCACAGTGATATGCGCCAATTTCTGCCACGGGTATTTTACGCCCAAACGTTCAGAGTAAAAGGTGAGAATTTCAGGTACGTTTTTATAAATCGTCTTCGCATACTTTTCATATTGTGGTTCGACATAATACATAATGTCTTTACCTTGCCACTTTTCTGTCACAACAGCGAATTCACCTGCTGCCAGCATCACTAAATAAGGTGCATGAGGCATATCCATCAACCAATGGTCTGTACGTGAGCCATCAGCATTTTTCTTAGAATCTTTCAACAAACCATTACTTAATGTTTTGAATTTGTCTTCGACAGTGATATAAATTTCACTCGTCATTTTCTCATTCGGTTTGTCGAATGTTGGAAACCAACGGCTGTTTGATTCCGTTTCGCCTTGCGTCCAAATTTGTCTTGGTTTGTCTGGTTCGCTTTCATCAGGATTGATAAAAAACAAACCTTTATCGCTTGTGATAGCTGCCGAACCGCCAACTTCACCTTCATTAGGCTTTGCTGTATATTCGATATAGAGCGTAAATTTATCGTTACGAGTGAAGGTTTTACCCAAATCAATGACCACTTGTTTTCCATCATAAGTGTATTTCAAGGGAGCAGAAGCATTTTCAAAGGAAATTTTTTGAAAATCGAAGTTCTTAGCGTCCAACGTCATTGAGGTTTGTGGATAAAAATACGGCTTTGCCGTAATCCATGCCTTGCCCAAAACGTGTTGTTTTTTGTAGTCAAACCGCACATCGAGTTTTGTATGAATGATGTCATTTGTCAATGTCGCTGTTGCCCGATAGACAGGTAATGTATCGGGAATAGCTTCAGGCTTCATTTCACCATTTGCCATTTCTTCGACAGTCGAATCCACCTCTACTTTGATATCATCTGCTTTGACAACGTCTCTTGGTGTTGATACTGAGGGGGTCTCTTTTGCAACGTCAGTTGTTTTCATAGCACCTTTCGAGGCAGTACAAGCAGCTATGAACAGGAGCACTAAACAGAGTGCAGCCAATTGTTTTTTCATTATTAAAACGTTTTTTATAAAATATTAAATATGGAAATGATGAATTAATAGGTGGCTAACACTCTATTCATTGACGTTTAGGCACAACGGAATCCGCTTCAATCAAGGCTTCCATAGGCTGTAAACCACCTTTGGTAGGAGGTGCTTTTTTTATATATTGAGTGGTTTGAATGGGTTTCATATCCGATTCTTTCATCTCACCTTTTTGTGGTTTCGCAGGTGTTTCAGGTGGTTGAGGCGCAGCAACAGTAGCGACGCTGTTTTTAGATGTATCACAAGCGGCTGCGATGAGCATAGCCATAAGACTGAAACTTAGAAGTATTTTTTTCATGATTAGAATGACAATTTTAATGTTAAAACGATGCGTGGTTGGTTATTGGTTATTAGGGATTGGTTATTAGTCCTAACGAATAACAAATCCCTATTAATCCATAGCCAAAGTGCGCAAATGTAAGACGAAAATTCAACGTTGGGAAATTTTGTTTGTTGTTAAAAACAGCTATCAATCGTTAGTTTGGGGTCGTTTTGCTCGGAAATGTCTTGAAATCAGCCAAAACGATTATTCAAGGTGTGTCGTACACCCGTTTATATGTATTGTCTAAAGGTGTATTTCTATACAAAAAAATACGCTGTTTCGGGGATGTAAAATAAACCAATAACATGTTTTTACATGTTCTGAAATTAAAATGTTAAATTTTGTAA
>JAYSQG010000129.1:0-13304 GCA_043721685.1 Saprospiraceae bacterium
CGTTTTTGACAAGGTATTGGCAGCGTACGCACCCATATAAGTAATACTTGGTGCGGTATTGAAAGCTGTAGAACTCACACCCGTAAATTGTTTAAATTCCAACCTTGACCTACCCAACCATGGTGTTCTTCAGGTTTATTGCCACCCGCATTATAACTTAGACTAATTGGCACTTCCTCGGAAATAGGTAGAGGAATAGAAATATTTGCCCTCCCTGTGAATTGACCGACAGAATATTCGTCATATTTAGTAAAAGCAGATGCTTCAGGTGTTTTTGGTGCGTAATCTCTGGTATAGGATTGAGCAAAAAGGCTATTAATTAGGCAAAATAATAGTAAAATAATATTTACACAAGCGTGAAGCGTGAAGCGTGAAGCGTGAAGATAACATAAATGATTGAGCTTTAGAGTTTGGCGAAATAACGTTTGTTGCGGAAATGAAAAACAAAAATACCCAGCAGGGTTAACATAAGGCTTCGTGCTCGACATGGTGTTTTATCATTACAGGGGCAAACATAAAAACAACGTTTTGAACAGCCTATTACAGTTTTTGGCGTTTTTCGGAAATTTTTTGTTTATATTTCGAAAAAACACCTTTATCATCGAAAGCTGTTTCGTGCCATTTTTCGCTGTTTTACGCCTAAAATGTGTTGTTTTTTCCCTTTTTAAGATGAGAGGTCAATTCTGTTTTTTTGTCAATTATTCGGAGAAATCAAATTATTACTTTAAAAAAAAATTATTGCTGGTGGTGAATTAAAAAAAATTATTGTTTTTTTTGCTAACCAAGGGGAGTCTAAAGCATTTCGTGTAAACGAAAATATGGTTTCCGACACTTGTGAACGCTCCGTTCGGCAAGGCTTTCAGTTCATATCATATTTTGAAAATTGATGGTCAATGTGTCGTTCCGTTCATAAGTAAATGAAGAAATTGTTGGTCAAAATGGTTTTCGTTCATAAGCAAATGAAAAAGTTGTTGATCAAAACGGTTTTCGTTCATAAGCAAATGAAGAAATTGTTGGTCAAAACGGTTTTCGTTCATAACCGCTGGCGCACGACTTCAGACCCTGCAAAAATAATTTGTGAAAACCGTAAGATAATTTGTCAACGGAAAAAAAATTTGTGAAATCCTACTGGCGCATAGTAGGAAACTAAAAATCAGCGAAAATCAGTCGCATCTGTCTAATCTGTGGTCAAAAAAATCACATCTTTTCCACATAACTTTTCAAAAACACCTTTTTCCCGCGTTTTGTCAATACAAAATCCTCAAAAAGCAACTGCGCATTTTCTAATTTCTCTAATTCTGGTCGCTTATGTGGCGTGATGATTACGATGTTTTTAGTCATCAAAAACAATTGTGCGACTAAGGAAAACAACTGCTTTTCAGGGCACAGGTGCATCGCAAAACTTGATATTGACGTAGTAAATGGGTTATTGGTTGACTGGTTATTGGTGAATGCACCTTTAACAATATCTTCAAAACTAAATGTCAAGCACTTTTTTCCTGTATTTTTCTCAAAAAGACTGCCTGTAAAAGGGTCGCAACCCACTGTATCCTCAAAACCGAGACCCCTCAGTATAAGTGTCACTTCTCCCCCGCCACACGCCAAGTCAAGTGTTTTTGTATAATCTATACGATGCTGATTTTGTTCTAAAAGTTGTTGAATGTAGGGAAAATGAGGATTTTCATACACGTCTCCATGGTTGCGATAGTAATCTTCGACACCCATATCCGCATATTCGTTCCGAATGGCTTTAAACGACAACGCCGACTTTTGGTCGGCGTTGGGTATTGTTTTTTTCTTTTTCAATACGAAGTTTTTATACGACGTTCAGGGCACTTCGAAAGTTCCCTGAACGTTTTCGAACCAATATATCAAATCCTAATTTTTCATTTTAGTTGCATTATACCGCATTTGCAATGTATCTAAAAGCGGGTCTTCGCTCGGCACAACGTAAGGTTTGTATCTTCTAAACGGATTCAGATTTATATACCGTTTTGGATTCAAACGCATGTCTTGCATCAAACTTTTCGTTTGCAATAAAGTTTGATTTAGACTGTGATAAACACTGTCATTTGTCGCAAATTGACCGATTGTACCACTGCCATTGTTGACATTTTTAAACGTCGTTGATAGTTCTGAAAGCGATTTTGTTGTTTCTCCCAATGTCTTTTTTAACTCTTCAATGCTTTCACTCACCCCCTCAGTAGCCGTATTGATTTTGGAGAAATCAACCGTATTCGCTTTACTCGTCACTTCGTTCAAGTTCGTCAATAAACTATTGATTTTGTCGTTGTTGGCATTCAGGTTTCTCGTAATACCTTCCACATTTTTCATTGAAGCCGTCAAAGTACCCGCCGAAGCAGCCATTAATTTGTTCAATGCTGCCGTGGAAGCGCGTAAATTAACTAATGTTGCTTGAATATCTCTCAGGCTTTTACCCATTTCACTATCAGGATCTTTAATCTCATTACCTAATGTATCAAAAACCGCATTCATCCCTTTGGTAATTTTACTAATATAGGCATCAAATTCTTCTGGTTTGCCTATCATAGATTCAAGAGCCGACATCGTCCTACCATTAATATAATCACCATTTTGGGCACAATCGTCACCTGAACAGGTTTTGTCAAATTCAAGATTCATTGCCATACCGCTTAAAACGCCATTAGAAAAAAGAACAGCTACGGCATTTTTGGGTATGCCCGGGTTCTGTTTGATATTCAGAACAAGAGTCGCCTTAGTGCCATTGTCGGGTTTGAAAATGATTTCTTTAACCGTTCCTACTTGGACACCTCGAAAATAAATAGGTGCAGATTTATTGATTTGCTTGGCATCCATAAAATCCGCACTTAGCGTGAGTGTACGGTCGAGTAGATTTTGACCTTTAAGAAATTTGTAGCCCCATATAGATAGAACGACCGTGACAATTGCGAGAATACCAATTTTTGCTTCGTTTGAAATTTTCATTTTTATTTTTTCCAGTTTCCTTTAATCGGTTACTTTGATTGATTGCGTTTTAAATATTCAAAAATGACACCATAAAATAATGGTGAATGGTGAATCGTGAATCGTGAATGATAAATGGTGAATATTGATTTGAGACTTATTCAAGTCGTAATTTTTTTGTCATTCTGAACGAAGTGAAAGAATCTTTTTACTACAAAAAGTTCATTTAGATTCTTTTACTGCGTTCAGAATGACAAAAAATATCGAAATTTAGCACCAAAGCCGCAAAATTAGACGAATTTTCTATAATTTCTTAATTTCACCTTAATTCACACGTTTACCATTCTTATAAGTGACAATAAAAGCATCTGCAAAGCCATTCGCTCTTAAACGTTTTAAATCAACAGATGCTTCATTATATGTGTCGAATCCGCCAATAAAATATTTAAACATCGTACCGTCTTTTACAACTTCAAGGTTTGGCACACTTTTCCAACGGGGCGATTCGCTCATATCTTTACTGCCTGCTGCCAATTGAATTTTGAAAACGACCCCCTCAGTATTATTGGGCTTTGTATTCATATTTGAACTTAAAATAGTATTATTACTTGTATTTGAGTAATTTACAGGCGTAACACCTCCAGTTTCGACCGCTGTTTTATATTTTTGAAATGCTAAAAATATGGATTCTGAAATTGTCTCTTGCCCAGATGCACTGCTTATAAACTCTCCTTCGGCTGGATGGTTCAAAAAACCCGTTTCAACGAGGACGCTGGGCATAGCGGTTTCTTTTAAAACAATAAAACCGGCTTGTTTGACACCAAATGACCGCCTTCCAGCATTTGAACGAAAACTCTCCTCAACGTATTTTGCAAACAAAATGGACTTATCGAGATAGGCATTTTGGAACAAACTGAATATGATATACGCTTCTGTTGAATTCGGGTCAAAGCCATCGTATTGCTCTTTATAGTCAGATTCAAGTAAAATAGACGCATTCTCACGCCTTGCGACTTGAAAATTGGTCTCTTTTTTATGCATACCTAAAACGTAGGTCTCCGTACCATGTGCGCCACTGTTTTCATCTGTAGAGTTGCAATGAATCGAAATAAAAAGGTCAGCTTTGGCATCGTTCGCAATTTGAGCGCGGCGATGCAATTCGATAAATACGTCTTTGTCACGCGTATAAATGACTTCAATCGAAGGGAAATTGTCCTTGATTTTTTGACCCAATTTCAAAGCCATCGCCAAAGTGTTTTTGCTTTCAACACCATCAGATGACGTGCATCCTGAATCGTAGCCACCATGCCCTGCATCAATAACAACTTTATTTATCCTATAATCTTTCTCTGCATTGTCGTCAGGGATTGTAACTTTGCCCGCCGAATCAATTGTAGGCTGTTCTGGCGTTAATTTTTCGTTAAAAACCGTTTTATCAGATTTTAAAAGCGGCATGAGACTTAAAAGCGGCGTTAGGACAAGACAATAAACAATTGTTTTTCTATTAATCATAGATGTGTATTTTTCATTTAAACGACGAAAGTATTGAGTTTTGAGTTTTGAGTTTTAAGTTTTAAGTTTTGGGTTAACCAAAACCCAAAACTCAAAACTCCCCCTCAGTATCGGACGCAAAAATAAGCAGATTTTCGACCTTGAAACATCATTTGCATATCATTATCATAGTTTTTTTCTTTTGTGCAACGGCTGCCTATGCTCAAAAGCCCGATTCTATCATTCAAAAGGAAAAACCTGTGTCTGCTCCGCCGCGTATTGTCACGGCGACATCAGCGACACTTGTGGCTCTCGATTCGACACCGCGCAAGGACTCTACAACTGTAAAATTCTCAAAAGAAGGCTTGGATTCGCCTGTTGAATACGGTGCAAAAGATTCGATTTTTTTTGACAATAAAAGCAACCTCGTTCATCTCTACGGCGATGCGTATGTCAATTATGGCAACCTTAAATTGACAGCAGCTTACATCGTTGTGGATATGAAAAACAGTGTCGCCACTGCTGAACCACGCCCTGACAGTGTAGGCAAACCAAAAGGTTTACCCAATTTCAAAGACGGCACGCAAGATGTCAGCGCCAACAAAATGCGCTACAACTTCATTTCCAGAAAAGGTATCATTTTAGAAGCCTTATCCAAGCAAAATGACATGTTTATACATGGTGGTAAATCAAAATTTGTGGCTTCAACAGGTGATTCGACTGTAAAACAAGACAATATCATTTACTCCCAAAACGCTATTTTCACAACTTGTTCTGCTGACCATCCGCATTTTGGCATCGTTTCAGCGAAGCAAAAAATTATTCCAAACAAACTCATTGTCGTTGGTCCTTCCAATTTGGTGATTGGCGATATTCCTACGCCGATATGGTTGCCTTTTGCCGCTTTTCCTTTGAAACAAGGTAAAAAAACGGGTTTGATTTTTCCAAAAGACTATGAATATTCGCCCACTTGGGGTTTTGGTTTGAAAAATATGGGTTGGTATTTCCCTCTTTCAGACAATTATGATTTGACATTGACGGGTGATGTTTATGTCCGTGGTACATTCGGTTTGCGTGCGAACAGCCGTTATGTTAAAAAATATCGCTATCAAGGCAATGTAGAAGTAGGTTATACGAGTACGATTAAAGAAAATGAGCTATCCGTTCTATCCCGCGACCCTTCTTGGAATATTCGTTGGTCGCATTCAAAAGACCAACGTGTGAACCCCAATTGGTCATTCAATGCGAGTGTGAATATGAGTGGTTCAAAAAGCAATGACCCTTTGCGTAGCAACTACAACAGCGTTACGCGTAACGATTTTAATTCAGCTACGACAAGTCAAGCATCGTCTTCGATTTCGTTTACAAAAACATTCCCGGGTAAGCCTTATTCCCTTTCGGGAGGTATGCAGTTGTCTCAAAATTTAGTCACCCGTGAAGTAACAGCATCCTTGCCAAACCTCGATTTTACGATGCAAACACTCTTTCCTTTTAAGCAAAAAGAACGAGTAGGCGCAGAACGTTGGTACGAAAAAATCGCTTTACAATACAGTTCAAGCCTTCAAAATCAGATTCAAACCAAAGACTCTTTGTTGTTGACACCACGTGTTTTAGATAATTTAAAATTTGGTGTAAAACACAATTTAAGTTCCAATGTCAATTTTACTGTTTTAAAATATTTCAATTTATCCCCCTCAGTATCTTACAGCGAAAATTGGTATATCAACCAAATCAGTAAGTCATTTGACCCAACACAAACATTTAAGATTGACACATTTATAAATAGCACTAAAACAGATACTTCCTTTGTACAAAGGGTTTTACAAGATGGGACAACGAAAAGCGATACCATCGGCGGATTCTATCGGCCGCACCAATTCAATATGGGTGCGAGCCTAACGACACGTATTTTTGGAACGGTTCAGTTCAAAAATGGTTGGTTGCGGGGCATACGTCACTCAATGTCACCTTCCATAAGTTTCAACTATTCGCCTAATTATTATCGCTACACAGACAGTGTACGGACAACCAATAGTTCCCTTTTAAAGCAAGTGTATAGCCGCTACGAAAACTCGCTTTATAGCGCAGCAAATGGTGGCAAACAAATGGCTTTGGGTTATAATTTGACGAATCTTTTTGAGATGAAAACCTTCAACAAACGAGATTCAACTTTTAAGAAAACCAAACTTTTAGAAAACGTCAATATCTCTGGAAACTACAATTTCGCAGCCGATTCGTTCCGTTTCAGCGATATTTCGATGTCAACAGGTACTAATTTGTTCAAAGGTCTTTCGACTTTAAGCGTTGGTACGTTGTTTAGTCCTTATGCTCGTTTAAAAAATAATATGCGTTCGCAGGATTTTGCGATTAAAGAAAATGGCAAATTGTTGAACTTTTTGAACGCCACCGTGTCCATCAACACAGGCATCAGCATTGGTCAAATCAGAGACTTTATAACAGGTGATGCAAAAGAGGGCAACCTCGCGGAACAACAAAAGCCCACTAAAAAATCAAAGAAAAACGCCGAAGAAGAGAGTCTCGTTGACCTTTTCAAAGATTTCAGAATCAATCACATCTTTTCAATCAGTGTGGACAGGAACTTTGGTGGACGTGATACAACGCTTTATCAAAACTCGCTTTACACATCTGGCAATATCAAATTGAGTAAAAAATGGTCTATGACGGTGGGCAATATTGGTTATGATTTCATTCAAAAACAATTGACTTACCCCGATTTCAGTTTCAGTCGCGACTTGCATTGTTGGGAAATGGGCATGAGTTGGCAGCCTGTGCGTGGAACGTATTCGTTTTTCTTACGTGTGAAACCGGGAACGCTTGACTTCATAAAAATACCTTATCAACAGAACTTGAGTGATGGGCAGTTTAGGCGATTTTAACAGTTAAAAAACATTTTGAAGATATTTTTTGTAATTTTGCAACTACGATAAGTGCTTGTTTGGGGTAGCAATGCCCCTCAGTATTTTCAATTTTAAAGCGACAATTGAATAGTGAAACAACCTTTCTTTAAACTAAATTCATAGGCAAATCATAAAAATATTTCATCTTAACACATTTTCATTATGGACAAGGCTAAAAACATTCTATTACGATTCATTGATTTTTTTCTTGGCATCTTTAACGTCAATGACCTAAAAGACCAAAACCCAACCCCGTCTAAAACTAAAAAGAAACCTGAACCCAAAGTAGAAAAACCAACAGAATCTAATACAGACATTAAGCCTCTTCCTAAAATAGAGCCAAAGCCTACGTCTCAAACAGAGGATAAACCTGAAATTCCAACTAAAAAACCGTCGACAACACCGACAACCAAAAGTTCAGGTGCAGTGACAATTGATCCTGATTATAGCAACAGAAAAGGCTATAATCTGAATTTTTTAAGCCTAAAACTGCCTTTGCCAAAGCTTTCTAAGACTATGCAAGCCAAAATTGCCTTGACTACTGAGGGGCATAAAAAAGAACTGAAATACCATCATTACAGCCTTGTGATGAATGGGGAAAGAAAATTGCCTTTTTTTACGGCTGTGAATGTAGATGCTTTGAGCTATGAAAAATTAGGTGACGTGCCTTCGAGATCTGAAATTGGACGTGACAAATGGTATTTAGACCCACGTATTCCAAAGGAAGTCCAACTACCTGCCTCTTATTATGATAAAAACGATTTTGATATTGGCCATCAAGTGCGTCGTGAAGATACACTTTGGGGCGATACTTTGGAATTTGCTATCAAAGCCAATAACGATACTTTTCACTTAACAAATGCGGCACCACAACATAAAGACTTCAACCGCAATGCCAAACGGTGGCTCGGATTGGAAAATTATGCTCTCCAAAATGCTCGTAAATACGGCTTAAAAATCACTGTTTTCACAGGCCCTGTTTTTGATGATAAAGATGGCGTGTTTAATGATATTAAAATTCCTGACCAATTTTGGAAAGTTATCGTCATGATTAAAGACGATGGCACACCATCGGCAACGGGTTATCTTGTTCAACAAAATGATTTGATTGAAGACATTGTAACACGCGGTTTTATGTATGAACAATTTAAAACATACCAAGTGCCTATTTCTGAAATTGAAAATTTGACGGACATCACATTTGGGCTAAACGACTACGACCCTATTCAGAAAAAGAAAACACGCTCGTTGACCTATGAATTTAAGCCTGAATTGGTTGATTCTTTTGATAAAATCATTTTTTAAGTAATGATAAATAAGACCAAAAATTATATGTTTCTATGCTGTTTAAAAATATAAAATCAAATATAGAGATAGTAGATACTGATTTTGATTTGGTATTTGAAGAAAGGATAAAAGAAGCATCTGCTATTCATTTTACTCCTTTAAAGGTGGCTAAATTGGCTGCGCGTTATTTGGCAAATGAAAAAGGTGTAAAAGTCTTGGACATCGGGTCAGGTGCAGGCAAGTTTTGTATGATTGGCTCGGTTTGTACTGAGGGGTACTTTGTAGGTGTTGAACAACGGGAAAGACTGCATTTAGAAGCCCTTAGAATATCTCAAAAATACAATTTGACAAATGTGTCCTTCATCAATACCAATATTACAAATATCTCTTTTAAAGACTACGATGCGTTCTATATTTTCAATGCTTTTTATGAAAACATCAGCCTTTTCGGCGGCAGCATTGACGATGATATTGAATTAAAACGTGAACTGTACGAAAGCTATTCGTTGTATGTCAACAAGCAACTTGCTGACATGCCTATTGGTACAAAATTGGTGACGTATTTTAGTTTTGGAAAAGAAATTCCAGACAACTATGAAATACAATTCAAAGCGTTTGATGAGAAACTTAAAATGTGGGAGAAAGTAAACGATTGAAAATCATTTAAAAATAACCGTTCCTAATTCCTTTGCCAACTGCCCTTTCATATCATTCAATTTCATTTGAATTTTAAGATGACGCATATACATTGAGTCGTCTTTTTCCTGTTCCGCTTTGCGCAACATCACTTCGTTGTGGCTCATCATTTTAAATACTTTTCGCAATTTAAAACGTTTAAGCGACTGTTCCGCATCAGCGATAAAGTTCAAATCGGGTGCTTTTTGTGTTTCAAGCGGACGATTGAATTTGGCTTCCCAATTTTCGGAATATTCATAAGGCGATGACAACATAGTCGTTGCAAAATTCTGAATTTCCTTGTGCGTATGACTTAAAAAGTATTGAATACTGAGGGGGGTGTTTTTTTGTAAAAGAGCTGCCGTTTCTTGTGCAATACGTTGATACAATTTATTGTCAAAATCCTGAATCACATCTTCTATATTTGACATAACAAATGCTGCAACAGTCACGTTGTTTTCAATATCAAACACTTCACTGCCATGAACGACGAGTATTCGAGCGATGTCTTTTTCTTGATGGTCGCCTTCGCCACTTGATAGGCTTTGTGGCTTTTTCTCGCTGTATGTTTCTTCTATAACTTTTTGGTTATCAGTCGGTTGTCCTGCTTCGTCAGATACTGAGGGGGGCGGTGCGGCACGTCCTGTCTTCTTATCGTCAAGTCCTTTGCGAATCAACTTACCTGTTTCACCCACCAAAATTGCTTCTTCGACACGCATCAAAGCGGAACATTCTCTGATGTACAATTGGCGTTTGACAGGGTCTGGAATCTTAGCAATACTCGCTACAATGTCCTTGACCAATTTAGATTTTTTGATAGGGTCTCCTGCCGCTTCTTCGAGTAAAGTTTGGGTTTTAAAAAAGATAAAATCCTTTGCTTCCTTGTCAATATATTCTAAAAAAGCGGTTGCTCCGACATTTTGAACGTAGCTGTCAGGGTCTTCTTTGTTCGGTAAAAGAACAATTTTGACGTTCATATCTTCTTCCAAAACCAAATCTAAACCACGTATAGCTGCTTTTATACCTGCTGCATCACCGTCGTATATAATTTTTATATTTGGCGTAAAACGTTTAATCAGACGGATTTGCTCCGTTGTCAATGACGTTCCCGAACTTGCCACGACATTTTCAATACCCGCTTGATGCAACGAAATAACATCTGTATAACCTTCACACAGGATACATTCGTCATTTTTTTGAATCATTTTACGGGCATGATACAAGCCGTAAAGAATCTTACTTTTAAGGTAAATTTCTGTTTCTGGCGAATTGATATACTTCGGTGCTTTAGCATCGGTTTGCATGATACGCCCCGCAAAAGCAATCGGTTTGCCCGACAAACTTTGGATAGCAAACATGACACGTCCTCTGAAAAAATCATTGTCATAAGAAGAAGTCAAACCGACTTTTCGCAAATTTTCAATCGAGTACCCCTCAGTAACGAGCGTCTTTGTGAGCGCATCACGATATTCAGGTGCAAAACCCAAACCCCATTTACGAATCGTTTCCTCACGAAAACCACGTTGCTTAAAGTATTGAAGCCCAATACTTTTGCCTTTGTCTGTCTCAAAAAGTTGGTCTTGATAAAACTTCAAAGCACGTTCATTGACGATGTAAAGTGCATCTGCCAACTGCTTTTCTTGAATAACTTCCTTAGAAACCTCTGTTTCTTCAATGGCGACATTGTATTTTTTGGCGATATAACGCAAGGCTTCTGGATAGCTGATGTTTTCATGTTTCATCAAGAAGGAAACAGCGTCCCCCCCTTCACCACAGCCAAAACACTTGAAAATATTGCGAACTGGATTCACATTAAACGAAGGCGTTTTTTCATTGTGGAAAGGACATAAGCCGCCCATATTCGCCCCTTTGCGTTTGAGG
This sequence comes from Saprospiraceae bacterium, assembly GCA_043721685.1. Taxonomy (GTDB): domain Bacteria; phylum Bacteroidota; class Bacteroidia; order Chitinophagales; family Saprospiraceae; genus JAAFJT01. The sequence continues at coordinate 11,199 of JAYSQG010000129.1, forward strand.
GTCACAAAATCGCCGACAATATCTTCGATGCGGACGACTGTAAGTATCTCTTGTACTGTTTTTTGCGTAATCATTGGGCGAAGTTAGTAAAAAGTAATGGTGAATCGGGAATGGTAAATGGTGATTTTTTAAAACGTTGGTAATCAAATATTTATAGCCATATTAGAAACCTAAAAATCCAGTCGCCCAAGTCGTAGTGGCACGAGCAATATTCAATTCCGTTACTAATTTAGCTTGTTTTATTTGTGCTTCTAAAAACTTTGTTTCACGGCTGTTGATGAGAAAAAACGAGCTTTCGCCGAGTTGAAAACGGGTATTTTCAAGAGATAATAATTTTTCAAAATTCGTAACAGATTGATTTTGAATCTGTATTTGGGCTTGAATGTTTTCAGCATTTCGAAATGCTAATTGCAGTTTATTCTCCAATTCACGTTGCTTTTGTTCTTGAAAAAGGCGTATGTTTTCGATTTTAAGTTCTGCCATTTGCACATCGCCACGCTCTGTTCTAAAAAGGGTTGAAGTACTAAATTGAATACCCCATTTGTAGTTGTCCGTAAAGACATTATTGAATGCAAAACCATTACCCAAAAAATTATAATTGAGGTTCAGTTTTGGCTTTAACTTCTCACGTTTCAGTTGTTTATCAATATCCAATTGTGCTAATTTGAAATTATACCCCCTCAGTAAAGGATGTGTTTGAGCGATATTTTGTTGTAAAAACTGCTTTTGTTCCGTCGAAATAGGCGTTATACTGAGGGGGTCTATTTTTTCAAAACGTTGCGGTTTTAGGTCTTCAAAAGTGATTTGTGGGTTTGTCATATCGCCCCAAAGGAAATTATTGAGTTTCAAAGTCGCTTCTCTAAAATCCTGTTGTACTTCATTGTATTGGAGTTGACGGTCTTGCACTTGCGTCCACGATTCCAAAGTATCCATTGCCATGCGGTCTCCTAAGTCAAAAGATTTTTTTATAAGTACAAAACGTTGTTCTGCAATACTTAACGCTTGTTTAAAAATCTCTCTTTGTTGATATGCAAAAACCCATTTCCAATAAACCGTTGTTGCTTCGAGTGCTAAATCGTTCAATAAAGCTGCCCGTTCTGCTTGATTTAAGCCTTGCGATTGTTTAGCTTTGTCTCTGTTTCCACGTCTTTCGTCAATTTTCAAACCTTGCAAAACAGGGAAAGATACACCTAAAACAGCTTGCCCAACTTGCGGTAATTTGTCGGTAGGGTTAATGAAATTTCCTTCTGTTGTATTATATGCGGCTTTAATTTCTAAGCCATAAAACGATGTAGGCACTTTGACACCATACTCACCGTAGCCAAAATATTTTTGATTTTTAAAGAATTTCTGCTCATAATCGCCATAAGCCTTTGGGTCAAAACCACCTTTAGAAGACAGAATTTCGGCATCCGCCATGCGGTTTAATAATACACCTCTTTTAGTCGTTGGGTGGTTTTGTTCCACTAATTTCAAGAAATCGGGTAAAGTCAAAACGCTGTCGGGCTGTTGAGCATTCGTTTTTAAATGTATGAAAATGAATGAAATGAATATTATGAATACTCTCATGTAATTATTTTTATTGTTTTCATAGGGCGTTACCCTATGTTTTAACGTTTTCATAGGGCGTTACCCTATGCTATTCCATTTCGCCCTTTCAGGGCTAGTAATGAAGGGTTATTTTTTCTTTGTTTCTTCTTTCCCAAACTCTTGATAATACTCTGGTGGAAAGCCATTCAATTGCCGCCACAACTCATACCACACAGGCACGTCTTTGAATAAGGTAAAACTTTCAGCACCACCGCCAGGGCGCAGGGCTTCGGGCCAAGCAGGTGCATCGGCATCGGGGGCAACGAGCAAGCGATATTTGCCTTTTGCATTGGCGACATTATCAATAGCTGCAATACGTCCACTGTATGTACCCAATGAAGCGTTTGGCCAACCTGAAAAAACGAAGGCGGGCCAGCCATCAAAAATAAAACGGACAGGTTTACCCAGTTTTACCAGAGGCAAATCAATGGGTGCTATGAAAATTTCGACAGCTAAATTCATTTTTTCTGGCACAATACTGACTATTTCATCGCCTTCTTTCACTGTTTCACCAAT
>JAYSQG010000130.1:0-5352 GCA_043721685.1 Saprospiraceae bacterium
AAAAAGTGGATTCTTTTCCGCCGATGCTGAGAAGTTTAGCAAATCCAAGTATCGAAAAATTTATGGCGTCTATTATGAAATATTCACCTCAAGTAGAAATCTCAAAACTCAAACTACCCATTTTACTCATTTCAGGCAGAAACGATATTCAAGTATTGCCTAAAGAGGCGGAAATGCTGTCAAAAGCAAATCCAAAAGCCCAACTTGTTTATTTCGATAAAATGACCCATGTTTTGAAAGACGGAGAAGCGAATCTGATGAGTGCTCAAAAGGTTTATCAACAGACAGAACTGCCGCTTACTGAGGGGGTTGTAGAAGCCATTGTCAAGTTTGTTAAATTTAAAATGTAGAATGTAGAATGTAAGATGTAAAATGTAAAATGTAAAAGTGGGCTGTCTTCTTTTACATTTTACATTTTACATTTTTCACTTTTGATGTTTAAGTTGCGCAGCAAACACCTTTTCAAAAAGCTCAACCTTTTTACGGACGACATTATAGGTGTATGGCTCATTCGGATGCTGATTGTAGTAATTTTGATGATACTGTTCGGCGCGATAGTAGTTTTTAAACGGTTCTATCGTCGTGACAATTGGGCTTGGATGCAAGTGCACTTTGTCGAGGCTGTCTTTTACAATTTGAGCCATCGCCTTTTGTGCTTCTGAACGATAAAAGACAACAGAACGGTAGTCGTCACCTTTGTCATTGCCTTCTTGATTCAAAACAGTTGGGTCGTGAATTGTCCAAAAAACGTTGAGAATCTCGCAAAAACTCACTACTTTGGGGTCAAAAGTAACTTGAACTGTTTCGGCATGACCCGTTGTTCTGGTGCAAACCTGTTCATAAGTTGGGTTTTTGACGTTACCGCCTGCATAACCCACTTCAGCTTTTGTTACGCCCCGTAATTGTTGATAGGCAGCATCCATTTTCCAAAAGCAACCAGCAGCAAGGGTTGCTATTTCTAATTTTGATGTGTCAACATGAGACATTTCCTCCGTTACTGAGGGGGTGCTCATAGACATCTCGCTAATAGGTGTCTTGTCGCTTTTCGAAACACAAGACAATATAATGATTGATAAAACGAAAAATTTCAAAAAAGAAGCCATGTGATTTTAATTTTTTGATTTGAAAATAAGATTGAGTGATTTCTTGATACAAAGGTCAATATATATGGTCACTAAAATATCACAAATTGATTTTTTTGTCAAATTGATTTTATTTTAGATGAAAAAAGTGACTTCACAATAAACATCCGTCATAAGTCCTTCTCCAAAGTACTTTAGAACTCAACATAAATAACATATTATTTTTAAGCATTTTACAAATTATCACTACATGTTTTTTCAATACTTTATAAACCTATTTCACAATGAATCTTTCAGAAATTTTAAGAAATCAGCTAACAACAGGTGACACGATGAGTGTTATCAGCAACCTACTTGGCGAAGAGAAAGCTGCAGTCCACAGCGGTATAGATGCCATAAAAATGAATAAATATTCAGCAACAATCGCTAATGCCGCAATTGGCGGTTATACGGACAATACTGGTAATGCGGATGGAAACGTCAAACTCTCTGCTGACCATGCTAAAAATGTTATGATGGAATTGGTCATACTCGGCGTGGCTGCCAAGCGTTTGACAGCCGAAGGTTATGGCGACAAAAATCCAGTAGCCACCAATGAAACAGAAGAAGGTCGAGCGCAAAACCGCCGTATTTCAATCAGTGTACGTGAGAAATAATTGTTTCTCAGAATTAGGAAATTTGAAGATTTCCTAATTCTTTTTGACCAAAATTAAGCGGCACTCAGGTTTTACGACCTAAGTGTCGCTTTTTGTTTTTGAAAAGAATGATAAAAGGAGCCGCTGCTACTTTTTGAGCCAATGAATTTTTAACTCACATAGAGATTGTACCCAACAAAAATTCTTATTTTGCGCACAGTCTTTAAACATCAATCCATTTCCACATTTAGAAAACAATTCTAAAGTTCATTCAACAAATCAAACTGAATTCTATGAAAAAATTATTCTTACTTTTTCTCTTTCCCATTTCATTATGTGCGCAAACCTTTACGACATCTGAAATCACTCGATTCAAACAACAAGCCCAACAAGTAACGATTATTCGAGACAATTGGGGTATTCCACACATTTATGGTAAAACCGATGCCGATGCGGTCTTTGGTTTGCTCTATGCCCAATGTGAAGACGATTTTAAGCGTGTAGAGATGAATTATATCGAAAAACTGGGTCGCTTATCTGAAATCAAAGGCGAAGCGAGCTTGTATGACGATTTACAAATACGTCTTTTGATTGACGAAGCTGAAGCCAAAGACGAGTATCAAAAAGCAGAGCCGTGGCTCAAAAAAATATTGGATGCTTATGCGGCAGGTGCTAATTTTTATCTTCAAACACACCCCTCAGTAAAACCCGCTTTGTTGCAACGTTTTCAACCTTGGTATCCGTTGTTGTGGACAGACGGCAGCATTGGGGCAATAAGCACAGCCGATTTGTCGGTTGCAGAATTAAAAAAGTTTTATACAGGTGACAACTCCACTTCGGCAGTGAAAACCAAAGACCACGACATGCAAACAGGTTCAAATGGCTTTGCGTTTGCGCCTTCAAAAACAGTATCTGGCAATGCGATTTTATACATCAATCCACATACAACTTTCTATTTCCGTCCAGAAGTCCAAGTACAAAGCGAAGAAGGTTTGAATGCCTATGGTGCAGTCACTTGGGGGCAATTTTTCATTTATCAAGGCTTCAATGAGCATTGTGGTTGGATGCACACGTCTTCAAATGTGGATGTGGCGGATATGTATGCTGAAGACATTGTTACGCGTAACAAGAAGTTGTATTACAAGTATGATTTAAAATTGAAACCTGTTAAAGTTAAGAAAATTGCTTTGGGTTATGTTGAAAATGGGGCTTTAAAAACCAAAACCATCACCACTTATGCTACACATCACGGACCCATTATGGCAAAAAGAGATGGTAAATGGGTGAGTTTAAAGTCTTTCAATCGCTCGAAAAGGAGTTTGGTAGAGAGTTGGGTACGTACCAAGTCCAAAGGTTTTGAAGATTACAAAAAAGCTATGGATTTGAAGGCAAATACCTCAAATAATACCGTTTTTGCTGATGATAAAGGCAATATTGCTTACTGGCATGGCAATTATGTGCCCATTCGTAATAAAAATTTGAATTGGGCAAAAGTCATGGACGGCTCAACTTCTACCACAGAATGGAAAGGTTTACACCCCGTTGAAGAAATTGTTCATTCCTACAATCCACCCAATGGTTGGTTACAGAATTGCAACTCGACACCTTATACATGTGCGGGTGAAAACAGTCCGAAGAAAGAAAATTACGAGTCCTATATGGCGCCAGATGGTGAAAATTTCAGAGCTGTGAATGCTGTGCGCATCTTGAGCCAAGGCGATAAATATACTTTAGACAAAGTGATTGCATCTGGATACGATACTTATTTGCCTGCTTTTGAAATTTTAATACCATCATTGATTCAGGCTTTTGAGAAAAACAATTTAGCCAATGATAGCCGTTATGCGGCGTTGGTTGAACCGATTGCAGTCTTAAAAAAATGGGATTTTCACGCTGCTGCAAACTCTGTGGCAACGACTTTAGCCATCGAATGGGCGCACAAATCAAATGCAGCCATTCAAAAAGTATATATTGACCAAGGCGAAACCGACCAAGTGGAAAACACCAAACGTTTTGCCGCTACGGCTACGCCTGAACAGTTGTTTCCGCAACTTTTGACGGTTGTGAACGAGTTAAAAAACAATTTTGGGACTTGGCAAGTGCCGTGGGGCGACATCAATCGTTTCCAACGTATTTCGAGTGACATCAATCATCCGTTTGATGACAATAAGGCGAGTACACCTGTCGCTTTTACGTCTTCACTGTGGGGTTGTTTGCCCGCTTTTAAATCCGATTATAAAAAAGGAACGATTAAACGGTATGGCACAAGTGGCAACAGTTTTGTCTGTGCCGTTGAGTTTGGACCCAAAATCAAAGCAAAATCCCTTTTGGCAGGTGGCGAAAGTGGCGACATCAATTCCAAACACTTTAATGACCAATTAGAAATGTACACCAAAGGTCAGTTCAAGGATGTATTGTTTTATAAAGAAGATGTTGTGAAAAACAGTGAACGGACGTATCATCCGGGGGAATGAGGAATGATGAATGATGAATTTGCAAAGCTATTGAAAATTCATCATTCATATTTCATCATTCCTCATTCCCCAGCTATTTTATTGATCATGCCATTGAATATTAAACCATGAAAGGGGAGTACTGCATACCAATACAAGCGACCTAAAATACCGAGCGGTCTGAAAGTGGCTGTTTGAGTCAACACATCTTTGTCGTCAATCTTAAACTCAAGCCATGCCTCGCCCGGTAATTTCATTTCGGCGTATAATAAAAGCCTTTTCTCCTGCTTATCTGCTAAAAGAACGCGCCAAAAATCAAGCGCATCGCCAGGGAATATTTCCGTATCATTCCTTCGACCTCGACGCATACCGACACCGCCCGTCAATTGGTCTAAAAAACCTCTTATTTCCCAAAGCCAATTGCCATAATACCAACCTGTTTTGCCGCCAATTGACCAAATTTTTGAAAGCGATTGTTCGGTGCTTTCTACGGGCATCGAACGAACGTCTTTAAAGCAGCCATTGACAGGTACTTCGATGAATCTCGAAATGCCATCATTGAGTAAAGAACTTGTTTGAGCGTCTTTCCAACTCGATAATACTTGGTTTTGTCCTATTTTGTCGAATGCTAATCGGATGGCATCATCGTAATTAATCAACTTTATGCCCAAAAGTTCGGCTAAATTATTGGGTTGGCAAATCACATTGACCTTCATGCTGTTCACCAAGTTCTTTGCCAATGGATAAGATGTTGCCGTTGCCTCTTTCCCAGCCTAAATAAAATCACTTTCACGAGGCATTGCCCTTTTCTCTTTTTCTTTCGACAAGGGTTTTAATTCAAAATCATCGGCGTTTTCTTCTAAATACTGATCTTTAGGATTCCTTTTGGAAGGGGGTGTCCCTACCTTCTTTTTCTATCTCACGTTCGACCCATGTATTGAATTTACGATAGGCTGCAAAATAATGACCCCCCAACCCATCATCGGGTACATAGGCCAAGGATGTTGCCAAACTGTACCTGTCAGAAAAGCGATAACCCACAACATAGAAATAACAGCCAAATAAACAAACAGATGTATTTTAAATCCGATGCGGGCTTTGGCGCGATGTGCGGGATTGTTCATATCCAATTTACGGTATTCATATTCGTCGTTGTTTCTGTAATGCCTTTTCATTTTTATT
>JAYSQG010000131.1:0-2441 GCA_043721685.1 Saprospiraceae bacterium
AAGAAATATGAACCGATTAAGATTGAGTAAAGCGGGCTTTTTGGAAAAAAAAACGGTTTCACGTAGCACTGAAACCGTTTTTTTTATGCTTTTCCTAAAGTTGATATTCTTTTTATATTTTTATCTACCTGAAAACAGCCAAATAATGTATTTTTTTTTTTATAAATTAAGAATATTATTTGTTAATGAAAAATAAACAAGATACATTTGTCGCCTAACAACAATAACTGAATTACTAAAAACAAACCCAAACCCTGCACCCAAAACAATGTTCAAACACATACCCTATTACCAGCAAAAAGACGCAATGGACTGCGGTCCCACTTCCTTAATGATGATTGCTGCCTATCACGGCAAGCGATTTCCACAAACTTATCTACGCGACCTCTGCTTTTTGAGCCGAGAAGGGGTTTCTGCCGCGGGTATTACTGAGGGGGCAGAGCGAGTCGGTTTTCAAGCCATGACCGTCAAAGTCTCTTATGCTGTGCCGAAGCCCGATGAAGGCTGTTTGCTCAATGCACCGCTGCCCTGCATCGCCCATTGGAATCAAAATCATTTTGTGGTGGTCTATCGCGTCACACGCCATCATGTGTGGGTGGCAGACCCGAGTTCAGGGAAGTACAAACTCCGTCGTGCCGATTTTGAACGCAGTTGGGCAACCGATGCGGGCGAAGGCGTTTTGATTCTATTGGAAACAACGTCCGCTTTTTACAATCAGGACGCTGTGTTGCCGACTGTTTCTGCCAGTTTCAGCCGTTTGTTTGGCTATTTGCAGCCGCATCGGGGGCTTATCATGCAGTTGGGTTTGGGTATGCTTTTGAGTAGTATTCTGCAAATGATTTTTCCGTTTTTGATGCAAAGCGTTGTGGATATTGGCGTTCAAAACCGCAATTTTGGCTTCATTACGCTTGTTTTGGTCGGTCAATTGCTGATTTTTACAGGGCAGACAGCAGTCTCGTTTATCCAAAATCGGATATTGCTGCACATCGGTACACGTATTAATATATCGCTCATCACCGATTTTTTGATAAAACTGATGCGGTTGCCCTTGGGCTTTTTTGATACCAAAATGACGGGCGACATCATGCAGCGCATCGGCGACCAAAGCCGTATCGAATCGTTTTTGACACAATCCTCTTTGAGCATTATTTTTTCTGTTTTCAATTTTGTAGTGTTCAGCGTCATTTTGAATTTGTACAGCACAAGCATTTTTGGCGTTTTTTTATTGGCGGCATTTTTATACATCAGTTGGATAACCATTTTTTTGAAACAGCGCAAAAAGCTGGATTATATCCGTTTTCAAGCCATGAGTAACAATCAAAGTTCGATAATAGAACTGATACAAGGCATGCCCGAAATAAAACTGCAAGGCTCGGAACGCAAACGCCGTGACAAGTGGCGGATTATCCAAGCGCAACTGTTCCATATCAGCCTCAAATCGCTCAATTTGGCGCAAATACAAGACGGCGGTGCAGCTTTCATCAATCAATCGAAGGACATTTTTATCACTTTTCTCGCTGCCAAAGCGGTGATTGACGGACAAATGTCGCTCGGTATGATGCTGTCCACACAGTATATTGTGGGACAACTGAACGCCCCTTTGCAGCAATTCATCTCTTTCACCCGCGCTGCCCAAGACGCTAAAATCAGTATGGAACGATTGGCTGAAATCCACGACCAACCTGACGAAGATGCGTTAGGCGACAGTCAACAGTCGTTAGGCGACAGAACGAGCGGCACACTGATGACTGCCGCCTGTGCCCTGTTGCCTAATAACGATATCCGCTTTGAAAACGTGTCGTTTCGGTACAATGGCATTGCCGATGATGTGTTGAAAAACATCAATCTGACGTTTCCCTCAGGTAAGGTGACGGCTATCGTTGGCACAAGTGGCAGTGGCAAAACAACATTGGTCAAATTGATGCTCGGTTTTTATCATCCGACAAAAGGACGCATTAGATTGGGCAATATGGATTTGCGTAGCATCACCCCCTCAGTATGGCGGGAAAACTGCGGTGCTGTGATGCAGGACAGTTTTATATTTTCAGACACCATAGCCAATAATATCGGAGAAAGCGATAGTCGTGTTGACCTCAACAAACTACTTGAAGCGGTGCAAATCGCTAATATTCAAGCGTTTATCGAGGAATTGCCGTTGACTTACAATACTAAAATAGGTGCCAGTGGCAACGGTGTCAGTCAGGGTCAACGGCAACGCATACAGATAGCGCGAGCCATCTATAAAAACCCCGATTTCTTGTTTTTTGATGAAGCCACAAACGCCCTTGATGCCAACAATGAGCGTATTATCGTCGAGAACCTCGCTCAATTCTTTAAAAACAAAACGGTGGTTGTGGTGGCTCACCGATTGAGTACCGTGAAAAATGCTGACCAAATTGTGGTGTTGGAACACGGCGAAGTGGTGGAAATCGGTACGCACA
>JAYSQG010000132.1:0-9053 GCA_043721685.1 Saprospiraceae bacterium
CATTCACCATTCACCATTCACCATTCACCATTCACCATTCACCATTCACCATTCACCATTCACCATTCACCATTCACCATTCACCATTATCAATTAATCATAACGGTTCCGCCTTTGACAACAACTTGCGCGCCACCTTCGAGTTTCGCACCGATTGAGCCTTTGGCTTCAAAATTCATTTGGGCTTCGAGCTTGACGTTTTTTCCTTTGATACTGACATCACCCGTTGCTTCTATTTTAATATCTTTTGGGCTTTTGACCGAAATGCCTGCATCAGACATTTTCGATTCGTTGCCATTTTGGTCTTTCGTTGTGATACTTTTGTCGTCTTCGCTGATGACTACTTTGTTGCCCGCAGGGGTTTCAATGGTGATGATTTTTTTTTCGTCGTCGAACATCACTTTCATTTTGCTGCGTGTCACCAAGCCTTTTATGTGGTTGTCGTCTTTGGCTTTAACGGGTGCTGCATTCTTGCTGCTGTGCAACATACCCAAAACAACGGCATCGCGTGGGTCATCGTTAACAAAGCCCAAAATGACTTCATCGCCTATCTCTGGTCTGAAAAAAGTGCCGCGTTCTTTACCCGCATCAAGTGTCGCAACGCGTGCCCAAATACCTTTATCGGCATTGCTTATGAGCGGCATTTTGACCAAAATACGGTCTTCTCCGTCTGGGTCTTCTTTCAACTGCGTTACAATGCCGATTTGCAAACCCGAAACGGCGGGCAATAAACCGCCCGCAGGCGGCGCGGAAATGTCTGGTTTTTCGTGAAAAAAAGTCGGATTCAAACCAAACTGCGCGTGTGTGAACCAAGTACCGCCTGACATTTCGTGCCGTATGGCCGTGACATAAGCCTTGCCATTGAACCGGGCACCGAGACCCCTCAGTGCCACCGTCATGCCGGGCTTAATATCCGAAAAACCAATGAACTTAGCGCGACCCCGTATTTTGGACATGCGGCTGCGCAACATCGTTGCCTCAGCCCACGCCTTCAATTCGGGTGTCGAAACACGACCACTGTGGTGCAATTCCAATTTTTCAAGCCCCATAACATCCGACAAACGACTACCAGACAAATTACCATGCTCCGCAAAAGAACCCGCCGACGAAGCCGTTGACTCAAACAGCGTTTGACCGCTGAAATCCCAACCTTTGGCTTCGACACTCGACCATTGATACTGTGCGTCCATTTCTGTTTCAAACTCCAACAAGTTGGAGCCATAAACAAGGTTCAAAACAGGTGCAGAGGAAGTATCAGGCTTTTTAATATCCACTTTACCATCGTTCGGGATGACCAAAAGCCCGTTCATTTCGGCGCGCATCATGATGAAATCCCAATCGGTTGCATTGAACTGCACTATTTCTTTATGCGTCACTGTCGTTGCATCCACTGTCCCTTTTTTGCCCGCGAGCACCGTTAATAGGGCATCGCTGTCTTTCACATCTACAAAATATTTGTTTTTGCGCCCGACCGTCAGTTTTATGGCTTCGTCTTTAGCTTCGACAGTCAACATAGAGTCACCGCCTTGTCTGACTTTGATGCTGTGCCGCAGGATAATACCTTTGAAAACCGTCTTATTGATGCCGTCTCTACCCACTTTGATTTCGATTTTGTTGCCCGGTATAAAATCATCGGTTTCGCTGACTTCAAAGTTTTCATCTGCCGCATTGCCATCAATGATAACGACGCGCGCTGATGGAATACGATTCACTTCTTTGGTGACGCTGACCGACAAAAGTTGGTGTTTAGTGGCGACATTCGTCCCATTTATCAACACATCAAGCGATACAACATCAGATCGTGAATCATTCGGAATCAAGCGTTCTCCTGCGGATGAAGGCATAATCAAACGGATTTATCAATAGGTGGAAAAAAAAGCACTGTTCCAGCTTTCAGTTTTCTAAACGATGTCAAATTGTTGGCATACGCTACTTTCAAATAAAAACTTTGGTCGGCATAGATATCATACGTTAGTAAAGACAAACGGTCGCCATCGTTGACCGTCCGCACGTGCGTCAAGTCAGGCGATCCACGGTTAGCCATTCGCGCTTCTTTTTGTGGCTCTACATAGCGTACAAATGTAGCGTTCACTTTTGCCCGTAGTGCCTCACCTGCTCGGTTGAAAAGGATATATTTTATATCCAAATTACTGACGATACAATCGAAACCGTGCTCTTGGTGCGTAAACAAATTGTTTCCCCATTGTAATTTGAGAAACTTGGGTTGATGAATCGGTCCGTGCATATTATAGACATAATCCATAAACTCTTTGACCTGCTGATTCGCCGTCCCTTTTTTCTTATAATCGAGAATAGCACCCGTGCCGTCGAACATAAACTCCAATTGCAACTGTTCAGGCGCGACTGACTTGAATTTAAGCGCCGTGCCTGCACTACCACTGGGGCGAGACTTGTCGAGTTCAACCTTAAAATTCTGGCTATATTGCTCAGGATTTAGAGGCAATTCATAGGGCTTTCCGATGGGTGCTCTCAATTCTTTATCAGAATAAGCCTGTATCGTCACACGTGTAAATTCGCCATTTGCCATATTAGTCAGCGTTCAGTACGTTCTTTAAGAATATTTAAAACTTGCTCAACCACTTTGTCAATCATCGCTTGCTCAGCTTCGGGGTCGCCGCCGCCACTGTTTGCCGAGCCTTCACCGTTTTGGTTGCCCCCAGAGTCGTCAAGGTTGACTCGGATACTTAATTCATTGATTTCGATAGGCATATTACGAGTCTTTAAATTCAAAATAACTGTAACTCAATTCCATTGTTTCGATAAAAATCTCACCGCGCTCGGCATTCATGTCCCCAAATTTCCAGTTCTTGGGCAAGGCATTGACGACACTCCAGACAAATAAAATATTATTCGCTTGGTCCAACAATTCGACTGTTAAGTTCTTTCCTTTAAATTCGAAATCGTGGAAAGCACTGTGAAACCATCGTGTCAACTCAGATTGCCCTCGAGAAATAGTCCCGCGTTTCAAAACCAAATCCGAGTATTTGCTACGCACTGGGAGAACATGTTCAAAGCGGTTTTCGCCCCCTTCTTTGTAGGGTTCATTTTGCATTTGAACACTTAGCCCCGAAACAGATTGAAAAGCGATATCAATATCACCTCCTGCGCCACTCACCCGAAAATGAAAGCCCACAGGTGGATAATAAGCAGGGTCAGAAATCTTCCAACGTACTTGTGCCATTTTCAAGAATGATTAAGCAGGATTTTGAATAACAATACCCTCGTGCGCCAATTCAATGCTCTCGATAGCGATTTCATTCGCATCGGCTTTCAAGTCAGCAGAAGACACTTTTTTAGGCCACGCCTTTTTGATTTTCCAAACCACAATCGGCTCGTGGCTCTCGTTGAGCAAACTGATGGTGATGTCGCGGCGGAATTTTGCACCCTTTTCCTCGAAAAGTTTGGTTTGGTCCCACCAAGTGTAGTATTCGTTGTCGCTCTCGAAAGTGCCCCGTTTCAGGGTCAAGTCGCCATACTTTTGCAAGCCAGGCTGCTTGGTTTTGTTGTACTCTTTTGAGGCTCCTTGCCGATATTCGATGACTTCAGTCTCGACGGACAAGCCTGTGACTTCGGTAAACCCGATTTTGGTGCCACCCCATTCGACTTGGAAATGAAATTTTGGAAGCGGATAATCAGCCATTTGTCAATTTTTATTTTAGAAAAATTAGAAATTTTGTTATTGGTTTGTCACATAGCTACATAGTTGTTTTCACATCGCTTCACATAGTTTTTTGTGAACACGTTTTGATTTGAAAAACGTACCCCTCAGTATAAAGGGCTTACCCAGTCGTCACTTTACGGGCATCTTCGGCTGCTTTGAGGGCAGCTTGGTAGCCTGCGAGTTCGGCTTGTACGCCGTCTCGGTTGGATAAGGCTTTTTGGTGAGCTGCTTTCGATGTACTTCTGGACTCATCGGCTTTCTTTTTCTCATTAGAAATGATTGTAAAGAAGCCATCCTTTTTACTGAGGGGGAAAGCATAAACTACCTTTTCGTCTGGAATACAGGGGATAAACTTTTTTTCTTCCTCGTCCATGTTTGAAAAAGGATAGGCTATGCACACGCCATTGAGCAGTTTTTGCAATTCCTCAAAATGGGAAACCAAACCTTCCATTTTGTCGGAACAGTGTTCAAATATTTCTACTGTGCCACAGGATTCCGTAACACCTTTCCTTCCGTAAACAATCACATGCTTGCCTTTGTATTCGGCGATTTTCTGCATGGTTTTGACTGTTTTACCTAACAGATTGACATAAATAATGTAAATCTCTTTAAGCGTATCGAGGCTTTTTTTGATTGCCTCTTTATTGGCAAGGATTGCGTCAGTGTTCTTCTCCTCCAATTCGAGCAGTTTTTTGTACAGCCCGTTGTTTTTATCGAGGTTGTTGAGGAGCTTTTTGAAGGCATCAATTTTACCTTTCAACTCATCTGTTGATTGCGACATAAGCCGCACACTACACAGAAGCAACTCAATAGCATCGGTAACAAACTCTACGTTTGTCACGATGATTCGAGCTAACTTTGTAGCCCTTGTGATAACCTCGGCGGTATTCGCATAGAACTTGTCAGTCTGTTCAAGACGTTTAACTAAATCTTCGAGATAGGCATAACGAGACTCGTCATAAGCTAAAGTATCAGCTGCTGTAGCCAGATTTTGCCCCATTTCGTTAAGCCCTCGCGTGGCTTCTTTGACGAGGACTTTATAAGCCTCTATATAATCGTAAGCTGAATCAGCTAATGAAACTGGATTGTTATTTGTCATGATGTTTTTTTAAAAAAATAAAGACTAAGGGCTTATGTCAAGATACTGTGGTAGGGGTTACTGTCGAAGATGCAGATTTGAAATTATGTTTCAAATCTTCTTGCAGCTTGTTCAATTTCTTGGCGATATCTTCCCCGTTTGTACATTCTGGATTTTCCGCATTTTGGTCGGAATCGGTGAGACCAAACAGGTTCAATCTAGCACCAAACCAAGCATACTTGGATTCTGCAAGTTGCTGCATGATTTTTTGATATTCCTCACGGGTCGTCGTCAAAACGGCAGCCGTCTCTTTGATGTTTTTGGCAAGGTCGGCTTGCAAGTCGGTCGCTGCTTTTTCGATATCTACTCCAAGAGGTTTGAGGCTGTCCATATTGGCACTGGCATGAAGCCCCGCCGTTCTGATAGCGACTTCTGCTGCATCATCTGCCTTTTCAAAAGCTTCAGCACTCAATGCTTTTAATTTATCAAACGTTTCCAAAGCAACGTCTTTTGATGTTTTCTCAGGCACAGTATTTTTATCACCTGGCACCAGCTTAATGATTGCCGCCAAATCAGCTGACATGGCGTGGCTACTCGCGGCGGTATTCAATTCCTCACCTTTCTTTTTCAAGAGTTCGAGTTTTGTCCGCGCCTCTTTGATGGCTTTGGTCGCTTCAGCGAGTTTAACACCGACATTCTTTTTATTGGCTTCAATATTTGAGTCAATTTTTTTCCGAATTTCGACCGCATCTTTTTGGGCAAATACACCAATCGTTTCATTCAACGATTGATAAACCATGTGCGCACCCGATTGCCTTTCGAGCATACATTTCTTTTTCCAACGCGACAAACGTCTGCCCCGATAGTCTGCGAGCGTGGTGGTGATACGCGAATCAGCATCTGGCATGTCTGTTAACTTGAGCGTTTCACGGAAATCGGCAAACACTTGGTCTGTGCCTGATTTCGGTGTTTCGGCGGCAGCTACCGTCGCTGTGGATTGTTTTTCTTCATTATCCATGACTATTTCTATTTTTGGATTTTAAAAAAATGGTTAAAAAAACAGGTGGATACTGAGGGGGTCAATCATCAAGCCTCAGCCAACTTATGACTGAACCTCAGAATGATAAACTCAGCAGGGCGCACCACTGCCATACCGATTTCGACTATCATACGTCCTTCAAGGATGTCAAGGGCAGTCATCGTGACACCCAAACCGACAGCAACGTAGAACGCTTTATCGGGCTTATCGCCTTGCAAAGCACCTGCACGCCATTGCAAAATGAGGAAGTTTTCAATCATGGCGCGCACACGCACCCATGTATTCGCGTCGTTTGGCTCGAAAACAAACGGATAAGTTGCCTTTTTGACCGATTCCTCGACCATATTGAAAAAGCGGCGGACGGGGACATAGCGCCACTCGTTGTCATTACCTGCCATCGTCCGAGCACCCCATATTTTATAACCCTTGCCTGTGAAGAAACGGATGCAATTGATACTTTTACCATCGTTCACATCCACATTGAGCGATTCTTGAATTTCGTCAGTGAGTTTGAAACTCAAACCATCAATAGATGTGATGTTTTCATTGGCGGGTGCTTTCCATACACCGCGATTCGCATCCACACGTGCATAAACACCTGCGACAGAAGCACTCGGCGGCAAATTGATAGACATGCCATCAATAGCAAGTTTGGCTTTCGATTTCTGAGCATTGTTCAATGTTGAAAATAACGCGACCTGTGGTGCAGCCCCATTTTCAACAACGCTGATATTGACGGTTGCTTCATCGTAAGTATAATTGAAAACCGTCTCGATATTCGGGAAGTACGATGCACCATATTTCAAAAATTGGGTCACACCTGAACGGAAAGCCGTCACCGCATTTTCCTTTTGAGTAACCGTCATACGGCGTTGTGGCGTATGCAAATCCATGATGGTAAAGCGATCTTTCAAATCATTGCATTGCGTCAAAGCAGAATTGAGCAGTGAAAAATATTCGCCCTCATTCATGCCTTGTCCTTCTGGAAAAACAATGAGCGTCGGTTCGTCTTCTTCCTTTAAAGTATTCAGACCATTGAGCAAAGCAGCCTGTGGAATATCCGCACCGACATCACCGATATACCCGCCAACTGATACAATATAGCAGGGTCCGCCACCATTGTCGAAATACAACTGCAAAGCATAGTACATGACATGCCGTGAGGGCTGCCCCGCAGGGTCAAAGTCGGCAGTCCAAATTTCTTTTGTGATTTTGCCGCCCGAAGATTCGCGCTCGACATTGACACGAATCGCATTTTCAGGTTGTGCCTCGCCGAACGACTCCCTATACTCCAAAAGAGAAGTGATACGGGTCGGTTTGAGCGTGCGGTCTTCGCCGTCCCGACGTGCTTTAAATGTGTAGCCGATGAAAGCAGGAATAGCCGTTTCGACTTGGGCTACTGAGGGGGGAAATTTTGGTATTTCCTCGATATAAACACCCGGCGTTTTATAATCATTTGCCATTGCAATTTGTATTTTTTGGATGATTAAAAGAGTGAATCATTTTATGAATAATAATTGTTAATTACATTTAAACCATAACCTCCGTGTAATAGCGGTTATTCCTTTCTCTTATCGTCAGCCTTGTTGGGCTGGGCAATTTTATGTCGTCTGCAAAGTCAATAGGCATCTGCGTGCGTGTCAAAGCATGTGGTATTTTGGTCACTAAAGCGTCGTCTAAAATATCATGAAAGGCATTGTCTATATCGTTCAAAAGCGCGCCGCGTAGCTCCCTATATTGCCAATAGGTTATTCGATTTTGCAACCGAATTTCAAAAATACGTCCATTCTCAACAACGCTTCCGTCTGCATTAAACAAGCTTTGGGCATTGGGCAAACCTGCTTTTTGAACCAATTCTACAACCCCAAAACAATTAGGATTTATGCCATTCAACAAAGCAAGCTTTTGATATGTCGTCGTCGTTTTCACCGCGTTTTTATCTTCACAAACAATATTCAGATTGTATAAACCACTGGGAATAAGCTTTTTATCAATTGGGTTAATGCTCAAATCAAGCCCTATTTTACTGAGGGGGGTCTCTTTCGAGCTGCTCTCAACAAGCCATTTCGCTTCAAAGGGTGGATTGCTCGTATCATTGACTTTTGTTAAAACAACTTCTACTTTTATTGCCAATGGCATAGGCGCAAAAAAACGACATAGGCGCGGCAAAGCACGACGGTCAGCTTCCGTTGCATATTGATGATAAGGTTCACTCGTGAGCCATTGTCCAGTATTGTCTTGAGCGCGGTTAGGCGTATTGTTTTGCAGCGTCCACTCCCCCATTTCATATTGTTTTGCGGCATCCAAAACAGTTAAAGGTGCAGCAAGCGAAGGCAGTACTTTGCCTGTTATATCGTCATTGTTTGTCCAATACAATCGCAACGGTGATTGAGTTGTTTTGAGTTTAGTATTTGTAAAAGTTTGCCAGTCGCCATTTTTGATATTGATTTCGAAAGCCACACGCCAATCCAACGGCAGATTCGCTTTGGGTTTAGTTAAACCATTTTTGGGTTCCACTTCAATAGCCAATACAAAGCCGACAAAAGTGGGTAAAAAAGCCATTTTATGGTTTTTCAAAAACACCAAACTTTCGTCTGTCGGTGTAATACTTATATCATTCCTAATATCATAGCCGCTTTTTATAAGTCGCTGCGCTTTATTCTCTTCTGATAGAGAATAAAACGGTTTTGTCGCATCGTTTTCGAGATAAAAACTATGCAAAATCCGCACTTCGGCTAGTCGTCTAAATGAAATATTAAAAGACATCTTATTTGGTTTTTTTTACAAATTGGGATATGATTCCGCTTGAATTTCAAAAATAGGGCTACCCGTACCTTGAATTTTTCTATCTGTAATCTTAACAAGTCTTGCTTTATACATCACAAACGGTATTTGTTTACCGCCCAATGACCCCCATAAATGATTGATTTGCTCAAAAGTCATGGTATATAGGTCAAGTGTCAGTTGTGAGTCTCCCTCTTCACTCGAAATGATAAAACTATTTTGACCTTGAAGAAATTGAATGATGCGCCCCAAAAGCATGATAGATACATCATAATTACGTGGAAAATTAGCCGTAAATAGTACGTATAGATTCAAATAAACAGGTGGATTCTCGTATTCAATGCCGCCTATCGGCGTTCTTCGATAATGTAAACCATTTTTCAAACTACTCTCTTCTTCAATATTCACAAGTGTTATGATTACATGATCCCCCAAAGCCGTCACTTTATCTGCCGACTCTATCAGAGCGA
>JAYSQG010000133.1:0-3262 GCA_043721685.1 Saprospiraceae bacterium
GAAATGCCTAATGGAAATGCCTAATGGAAATGCCTAATGGAAATGCCTAATGGAAATGCCTAATGGAAATGCCTAATGGAAATGCAAACAAGGTTAAAATTTTGAATTGCTTAATAGCCACTAAGTATGTAGCAAATGTAATACTATATTTAATATGGTGAAACTTTTCGATTATTTATTTTAAAATTATTTTGTTGACTATTAGACAAGCGTTTATATCAAAGTTACATTTGCACTTTCAGCTAAGTTCATGCAAGTTAATTAAACACCACAACGTGATTCAATATCAAAAATTCACATTAGACAACGGACTTCGTGTCCTCATACATGAAGACAATTCTACGCCGCTTGTAGCCGTCAATTTGCTTTACGATGTCGGTAGCCGCGACGAAAACCCTGAACAGACGGGTTTTGCACACCTTTTTGAACATTTGATGTTTGGTGGCTCTAAAAATGCGATTGATTTTGACGACCCAATCCAACGGGCGGGCGGCGACAATAATGCCTTTACGAACAGCGATATGACGAATTTTTATGCAACCGTCCCTGCCGAAAACCTTGAAACCTTGTTATGGCTTGAAAGCGACCGTATGTTGGCTTTGCGTATCAACAAACGTTCACTCAATGTGCAACGAAAAGTCGTTATTGAAGAGTTTAAAGAAACAACACTCAATGAACCTTATGGCGACGTGTGGCACATCATCGGAGATATGGTTTACAAAAAACACCCTTATCGCTGGCCTGTCATTGGGCTTGTGCCGCAACACATCGAGGATGCAACTGTGGAAGATGTAAAGGACTTTTTCAAAGCATTTTATGCACCAAACAATGCGATTCTGACTGTTGCTGGTAATTTTTCAAAAATTGATGGAAATACTGAGGGGGTCAAAAAAATGGTGGAGAAGTGGTTCGCTTCCATTCCAGCAGGCGATATGCATAAACGAAACCTGCCGCAAGAGCCACCTCAAACTGCCGAAATCAGACGCACTGTTGAAGCCAATGTGCCGCTTGATGCCCTGTATATGATGTTCCGTGTACCTGAAAGAATACATCCTGATTATTACGCATTGGATTTATTGACCGATGTTTTGGCCAGTGGTTCATCGTCTCGTTTTTTTCGTAAACTATTGAAAGAGAAACGTTTATGCTCTGAAATTGATTGCTCCCTATCAGGCAATCTTGATCCTGGGATGGTCATCATTGATGGCAAACCTACTGAGGGGGTCACTTTGGAACAATTAGAAACAGCGATTTGGACAGAATTGGAATTGATAAAAAATGAACTCGTGGGCGAAGCAGAACTTCAAAAGCTGAAAAACAGGGTGGAAAGCCAACAAGCATTCGGCGATGTCGGTGCTTTGAACAAAGCCATGAATTTGACTTTTTATGAACTCATAGGTGATTCAGATTTAATCAATACCGAAATCGATCATTATCAAAAGGTACAAGTCGCTGATATTCAACGTGTTGCAAACGATATTTTCAGAAAAGAAAACGCTTCAGTTTTGTATTATAAAGCTAAAAAATAAATGGCAAACTGGCATTTAAAAGGTAAAAAAGCCTTGATAACAGGCGCAACAAAAGGCATCGGACGTGCCATCGCTGAAGAATTTTTGAGCTTAGGCGCAGAGATTTTGATTGTCGCTCGCAACGAAAAAGAGGTCAATGATGCCGTTGCCGAATGGCAAAAACAAGGACATAAAGCCTTTGGTTGCATCGCAGATGTTGCCAAAGGCGAAGACCGTCAGAAGGTCATGGCAACAGTAAAAGACGTATTTGGCGACAGCCTCGATATTTTAGTTAACAATGTTGGCACAAATATCCGTAAACAACTCGTTGATTATCAAGAAGATGAGTATCGTCATATTTTTGAAGTTAACTTATTCAGCGTTGTTGAAATGTGCCGTTTGTGCCACCCTTTTTTAAAAAATGGCGTGGGTGCAAATGTCGTGAATGTCGCTTCCGTTGCGGGTTTCATTGACGTACTATCAGGACCACCTTATGGCATGACGAAGGCGGCGGAAATCCAACTCACGAGACACCTAGCTGTGGAATGGGCTTCGGCAGGTATTCGAGTCAATGCTGTTTCACCGTGGTACACTGCTACGCCGTTGACCGTTCCTGTCTTGACAAATCCCGAACGTTTGGAACAAATCATAAAAAGGACACCCCTCAGTAGAGTGGCTGAACCCGAAGAAATGGCTTCGGTTGTCGCCTTTTTAGCGATGGATAAAGCGTCTTATATTACAGGACAGAATATATCTGTGGATGGTGGGATGTCTGTGAAGGGGTTATGAAACAATACAGCAAACACCCGCCCTTTTAATGCACATACATGAAGCAACAGAGCTAAACGCTGATGTTTTAATGAGTAATATTACAACAATACAAAGTAAGGGAAAATGCAAAAATAAAATACCCACCTCATACTAAAACCATCTCAATCCCGAAGGGATTCAACATGAATAACTCCGAATGAAATTCGGGGAGAAAGTAAGATGGTTGTTTCTAACTCCGAAGGAGTTGAACTTAATTATCAATTCATACGATTCAACTCCTTCGGAGTTCAAGTACGTTGCTGGTCATTTCCCCGAATTTCATTCGGAGTTATTCCTGTTAAATCCCTTCGGGATTGAATGGGTATATGTTATTATTTTCACCGTCTCTAATATTGTATTGTTGGTCCGTTATAAAGCCTAATTTACTTCCAATAGCCTTATAAAACAAAGGTTTACTGCAATAATGATACGTTTTATTGCAGTAAACCTTTCAAGTAATCCATCAGATAACGGTTATTTTTTCAAACCAATTTCACGCAAACGTTCATCTAAATACTCACCCGCCGTAATCGGCTCATAAGCACAAGGAAGCTTTGCCGTTACCGTTTGCGGCAAGCAAGTCAAGTCCATTTCAGGAACAGGATGCAAGAAAAAAGGAATGGACAAACGCGGCTGATGCCACTCTGAACGTGGCGGATTGACAACGCGGTGCGTCGTTGATTTCAAGTAATTATTGGTGAAACGCTGCAACATATCGCCGACATTGATGACAATTTCGTCGGCTTCTGGCACAACATCTTTCCATTCATTGTCCATCGTCAACAACTGCAAACCGCCTGCCGAAGCACCGACAAGCAATGTTATGAGATTAATATCCTCATGTTGTTCAGCTCGAATAGCAGATTTAGGCTCTTCCCGAATCGGCGGATAATGAATAGCCCGTAAAATAGAATTGCCCTGTTCAATTTTATCATCAAAATAAT
>JAYSQG010000134.1:0-27373 GCA_043721685.1 Saprospiraceae bacterium
TAACGGATTCGTAAAAATTGTTCGTTTATTTTAATCTACAAACGTGCAAATCCTAACGGATTTATAAGGTTCACAGAGATTTCCGAAGTTACCAGTATATACGTAAAAAAGTAAAAACTTATTCTAATAATTTTCTTTAAAAGTGCAAAATTATGGCAAAAAAGAGCTTATTAACTGGCAAATTGCAAAGTGAAAAAGCAAAAGCAGCAGAGTTATCACCTGAACAGGTGGAGCAAGCTTTTCAGCAATTGACGAACAGCAAAACTCCTACCGTTGTACCTGGATCGGTTATAGTTGTTGAAAAAGCAATTGACGAACCTAAAACACGGATGTCAATTGATATTCCAAAAGACATGCACCGAAAACTGAAAAAGAAAATCGTGGATACTGAGCAAACCATCATGCAATACGTCGTTGCCCTCATAGACAAAGACCTTCAAGATAGCTAAATAGTGCAATTCCTTGATTTTCAGCCCTTTTATCGAACATCCTGCCTTCTTGCCCGTACATAACAAAATCACAGCAGTGGTTCAATTTATAAACCGTTGCGCAGATAAACAAACAAAGTATTTACTCTTTTACTTAGATACTTAAAAGAGTAAATACTTTTTATAAAAATAACAACAACAATTACAGCTTTTGTTTTGTAGTTTTTTTATAAAGATCTTTTAACTATTGTTTCGGGAAATTAAATTATTACATAAATGATTGATAATCAATGCTATTACGCTCTTACTATAACGTATTTAGGGGTCAAGTATAACGTATTTAGGGGTCACCTATTACAAATTTAGGGGTCAAGTATAACGTATTTAGGGGTCAAGTATAACAAATTTAGTACCCCTAAATTTGTTATTTTAGCAATAAGTGCTACATTCGCAACTATAACGTATTTAGGGGTTTGCAACCATAACAAATTTAGGGTTAGAATTTAAAACTATAACAAATTTAGGGGTATGGCAAAAGCAGTCGTAAGAAAAAGAAGGCGCAATGATCGTGTAAAACTTATCAAAAAGTCGAACGATTTGGTCGAAGCGCGCTACAAATTTGATATTTGGGAGATGCGCGTTTTCAGCAAAATGATAACGATGATTGAGATAGATGACGGTGATTTTAAGGATTACAAAATCTATCTGAAAGAGTTTATCAAGGATTATTCGCTTGAAAATGATAAAAATTCCTATCGCTTTTTGCGTGAAGGGGCTGAAAAGCTGCTGCGCAAAATCGTTACGATTATCAATAAAACGGAGGTCAAATCGGCGCAAAAGTTCCAAACACCCGTTGTGGCAGGCTTGCGGACATCGCTTTATGACGATGATGGCAAGTTCATTCAAGTCTCGTTTCACCCTGAAATGAAGCCGTATTTATTGGAATTGAAAGAGCGATTTCTGGTTTATGATGTTCGAAATATCTTAAAACTGCCGAGTACCTATTCGATTCGGATTTATGAGTTGTTGAAACAATATGAAAAATTGCGCACACGGACTTTTGATGTGAGCGAGTTGAAAGAAATTTTGGGCATTGTCAAGGAATATAAACTCTACGCCAATTTCAAGCAAAGGGTGGTGGATAAGGCGCAGAAAGATCTTGAAGAATTTACCGATATCCGCTTTGTTTATGAAGAAATCAAAGACGGAAAAGCGGTTGTGACCCTCGTTTTTCATATTGAATCGAATACGCCTGCACGGTTAATCAAAGGAAAAAAGCCTAAGATACAGACGGAAATTGACTTTGATATGCCGACCGAGGTTAGTAAACCTGTGACGAGCCGTACAATGCTTCATGCTTCTGAAAAAAATCTAATTTCTCATGCCGAAACAGTTGAATTTGAAGAGGTACGTACTAATCCTGCTTTGTTTGAAGAGATATATCCAATGGTACGCGGGTGGGGGATAAGTGGCGAGGTGCTACAGTTGCTCATCGAAACGCAACCTGAAGAGGCTGTCCGAAATGGTTTGGGTTATACGCTTTGGGAAGAAAAAGGCGGGAAAATAAAGGAAAATGCCGCTGGGTTTTTCATAAATGCTGTGAAAAACCGATACTCGAGCAAGGCTTTTGAAGTGGAAAGAAGACAACGGGAGCGCAAGGAATTGGACCGCAAAAAATTGGAGCTCAAAAAACAATTAGAGGAGCTTTCCGCCGATTATAGTGCACGCGTCAATGAAATTATAAGAGAGATTACCGTCGAAAACCCTGATACGACAACAACAGCGATTGAAATTGTCAACGAAGAGAATAAAAGTTATTTCGGACTAAAAGGGGTGATTCCTACCAAACTGAGCGTCGAAGACTATCGCCGCGACCCAATACTGAGGGGTATGGTTATCCAAACTATTAAGCGGCAACACGTCGAAAAATTTGCATTCCTTGAAGAGGATTATCGAAAATGTGTCTTAGAAATCAATGCTTTAATTAAAGAATTAGATAAGTAAGTAAGTAGGTGGAATATAGTAGATAATGTGTTGTTTTCAATTCATTGCAAATCAATGATTTATGTTGTAGAGGCGATGTTTAAATAATTTAAAAAGTATTTACTTGTTTGATTAGATACTACTTTACTTATTTAAGTGAATAAGTAAAGTAGATTATACTTATCTACATTTTTGCGTAAGTAAGGGTTGCGACTCAAACGTTTGTCTTGAATTTTGAATAAGTAAAAGTAGGTGTAGAGATTCTTAATTGATTAAAAATCAATATTTTGGTATTAATTTTCAGGTTGCTTTATCCTCATTTTTTTGGATATTTGGAGGCAGATGATACTGAGGGGGTGTTTTTCACAAAGTTTTTTTGAATAGGGTGGGCTATCCAACCACTTTTTTATTCCTTTACATTTTGATTTTTTAAAAACAAAACATAAAGCTGATGAAAGTCTATAAATTAGAAGATGGCATCGTTGTCGAATCTGTAAAAAAGAGTTTGTTCTATTTTTTTTATCAAGCAAAGTGGGATGAATTTATCAATCGCGACGATCTTCATGATTGGTTGAAAGTACAGACGGCTTTACACCAACCGCTGGATGCCACTTGGTTTGCGGAACAAAAAATCCTTGCACCAATTCAAAGTCAAGAGATTTGGGCTGCGGGCGTTACTTATTTACGCAGCAAAGTGGCACGTATGGAGGAATCTCAAGCGTCAGGTGGCGATACATTCTATGACAAAGTATATGATGCCGAACGTCCTGAGCTTTTCTTTAAAGGTATGGCGAATCGGGCTGTTGGACCAAATGGTTTTGTCAATATCCGTAAAGATTCAACTTGGGATGTACCTGAACCAGAATTGACCTTATATATTACGGCAACAAACAAAATTGTCGGCTATACTATCGGAAACGATATGAGCTCAAGGAGTATTGAGGGCGAAAACCCGCTTTATTTACCACAAGCTAAGGTGTATGACAAATGTGCTGGTTTAGGTCCTTGTCTTTATGTGCCTAAAAAACCGATTGATGCGGATGCTAAAATACGCCTTGAAATTTTTCGAAAGGACAATTTAGTGTTTGAAGGGGAGACACAAATCTCTCAAATGAAGCGAAGTCACGCGGAGTTAGTTGAGTTTTTGACCCGTGAATGTACTTACCCGCAAGGTGTCTATTTGATGACAGGTACGTGTATTGTGCCTGATTATCCGTTTACACTGCAAGCGGGCGATGAAATTCTGATAGAAATTGACCATATTGGTGTTTTGAAAAACATTGTAAGTGCATAATGATATAAGGACTTACTTTTTTAATTAGATAATTAAATACTTATTTACTTATCTAAAGAAATAATCTTTTACTTAAATAATCATGATTTCAGGAAAACAATTAATAGGCAAAAGCCAATCGGGTAGAGGCAAAGTGCAATTTTCTGCCTTTAATCCAAGCACAAATGAACCACTTGATGCTGTTTTTAACGAAGCAACAAATGCGGAAATAAGCCGTGCAGTGGTATTGGCTGAAAAGGCTTTTGATGTATATCGTCAAAAATCAGATGTACAACGGGCTGTTTTTTTAGAGACCATAGCGGATGAAATACTCAACTTAGGTGATGTTTTGATTCATACAGCGATGTCAGAAACAGCATTGCCAGAAGCACGTTTGCAAGGTGAAAGAGGACGGACGATGGGACAATTACGCCTTTTTGCTCAATTACTGAGGGGGGGCGAATGGGTCAATGCACGTATTGACTATGCACAGCCTGACCGAAAACCGTTGCCCAAAGTGGATATTCGGCAGATGCAAATGCCTTTGGGTGTGGTAGCGGTGTTCGGTGCAAGCAATTTTCCGTTGGCATTTTCGACGGCGGGCGGTGATACGGTTTCGGCATTGGCGGCTGGTTGTCCTGTTGTTTTTAAGGCGCATCCAGCGCATCCTGCCACGTGCGAATTGGTAGGGCAAGCAATTTTGAAAGCCGTTAAAAAGTGTAAAATGCCCAATGGCGTTTTTTCATTGATACAAGGTGCTTCGAATAGGGTAGGGCAGAAGCTGGTGCAGCATCCCTCCGTTAAAGCGGTCGGTTTTACTGGATCATTTCGTGGAGGCAAAGCATTGTTTGATATTGCGGCGAAACGTACAGAACCGATTCCTGTGTATGCCGAAATGGGCAGTACCAATCCAGTTTTCTTTTTGCCCAATATTTTGAAAGAAAAATCGGCGGCTTTAGCGGCTGGTTTGGCGCAATCTGTTACTTTGGGTGGTGGTCAATTTTGTACTAATCCAGGTGTTTTTGTGGTTCAAAATCAAGAAAATACTGAGGGGGTCTTCAAAGAGATTTCTGAGCAATTGAGTAAATTGCCTTCGGCGACATTATTGACACAAGGTATCAAAAACGCCTATATCTCTGGCGTTTCGCATCAGCGACAAATAGAAGACGCAATGCCTTTAACAGACTTTTCAGGCAATGCCGCGCAACCGCATCTGTTGAAAACGACAGTGGCAACAACGCTCAAAAATCCCGATATTTTGGAAGAAGTATTTGGACCTTCAACGGTGGGTGTGGTTGCAGATGATAAAGCCCAAATGTTGGCTTTTGCTAAAAACTTAAAAGGACATTTGACCGCAACAATTTACGGAACGGCAGAAGATTTGGCAGAATATGCCGATTTGATACAGATTTTGACGACAAAAGTAGGGCGTTTGGTATTCAATGGCTTTCCGACGGGTGTGGAAGTGACTTCGGCAATGGTGCATGGTGGACCTTATCCTGCGACGAGTGCGCCTCAAAGTACCTCCGTTGGAACAGCTGCGATTTATCGGTTTACACGTCCTGTTTGCTTTCAAGATTTTCCAGAATTGGCTTTGCCTGATGCTTTGAAAGACAGCAATCCGTTAGGCATTGGTCGGTTGATAGATGGGGTTTATGCAAAAGGATAATGTATTGCTAATTTTTTAATTCACCTCCGCTAACGTCGGCAGGGTTTAAAACCCTGCCGACGTTGAAGTTTCGAAAAATCAACCACGAACAAACATAACCGCAATTATTAGATTTCTTAAGGCAGGGCAAACGCAACGTATTGATTCCCTTTTTTAGTGCCTAATTTAGTCCCACCACAAGGCAAGACAATATATTGTTTGCCATTGACCATATAAGTAGCAGGCGTAGCGAAAGCGGCAGCAGGCAGCGTTGTTTCCCATAGTAATGTGCCTGTTTTCTTATCAAAAGCACGGAATTGACCATCTTTTGTGGCTGCAATGAACAACAGACCGCTGGCAGTGACGACAGGACCGCCATAGTTTTCACAGCCTGTTCCTTTGATGTCTAAATTGGGTTCATTGCCAAAAGGAATTTTCCAAATATACTTGCCTGTGTTCAAATTTATGGCATTGAGCGTTCCCCACGGTGGCGAGATGGCGGGATGTCCTTTGTTGTCCAAAAATTTATTGTAACCTGTTCCTTTGTAAGGTAAATTAGGTTTTTTAACGGTCGGATTAGCCGCAGCGGTTGCTTCTTTTTTCTCCATGCCCAATAGGAAATCAATGACTGCTTGCTTTTCGTCTGCGTTCAAAGTGCTCAAACCCGTCATCATGCCTTTGCCTTTTGTGATGATGGTGTTAATAGCGGCTCTGTCCATGCGCTTACCAATATCAATCAAAGAAGGAAAATTACTGAGGGGGTTGCCTTTGCGTTCTGCGCCATGACAAACACTGCACGAAATGGTATAAACCTTTTCCCCTAAGGTCAAATGCGACAAAGCATCTTCCGTAGGCGTTTCAACCATGGTCAGAATCCACGCCATTTCGTTGCTGTTGACATAGATGATACCGTCATTTGGGTCGGCTGCTGCGCCACCCCATTCTGCACCGCCGTCGTAACCGGGGAAAATGACCGTACCTTCTTTACTGGGTGCAGCAAAACGTTTGGTTTTATAAGATTTGAAACGTTTGACCAATTCATCCCGATTTTCAGCGTATGGGCTGATGTCTTTTTCGGTCAATTGATAGGCATGGCGCGCATAAGGCTTCGGTAATGTGGGAACAGGTTGCGTTTTCCAAGTCACTTCACCGTCGAGGTCAGATTTAGGTGCTTTCACTTCCCTGATTGGAAATAAAGGCACGCCCGTCACTCTATCAAAAACAAAAATGTATCCTTGTTTAGTCACTTGCGCCACGGCATCTATGGTTTTACCGCCTTTTTTGATGGTGATGAGGTTGGGCGGTGCGGGCAAATCTCTGTCCCAAATATCGTGGTGCATGGTTTGATAGTGCCAAATGCGTTCGCCAGTCCGCGCATTCAAAGCCAAAAGACAATTGGCATACAAGTTACTGCCCACCCGATTGCCGCCATAGAAATCATAAGCGGCGGAACCTGTTGGGACATACAAAATACCCCGTTTTTTATCTACGGACATACCAGCCCAATTGTTGGCAGCACCGACATCTTCATTTTTATAAGCATTGGGCGGAAAGGTTTCGTAACCCGCTTCGTTGGGATAAGGTATGGTGTGAAAAGTCCAAGCCAATTTGCCTGTTTTTACATTAAAAGCACGAATGTCGCCAGGGGCAGCGTCTGCACCTTCGGATAAGCGCAAAGGCATGACGATTAAATCCTCAAAAACTGTCCCAGGTGTATTAGAAATGACGAATTTGTCCTTAGCAATGTCGGGCAAACCTGTGTGCAAATCAACGTGTCCGTTGTCACCAAAAGTTGGAATGGCTTTACCTGTTTTGGCATCAATGCAATAAAGAAAAGCACCGATGGTATGCAAAATGCGTTTTTCATTGCCATCTGTCCAAAAAGCAACGCCACGGCTTGTACTCAAATTATTATTGAGTTTGTCGCCAAAAGTCCAGAGTTCTTTGCCTGTTGCAGCATCCAAAGCAAAGGCTTGAAGCGTTGGCGTTACACCATATAATATGCCATCAATTACTAAGGGATTGACTTGCATTTGACCAGAATCAGCCGTTTCGTAAGTCCACGCAATTTTTAATTGAGCAACATTGGAAGGATTGATTTGCGTGAGTTCAGAGTAGTGGTTTCTGTCTAAGCCACCGAGATAGTCGCCCCAATCGCCGTTGTTATCGTTGTTTTTCTGTGTTTTTAAGTGCCAAGTCGCACTTAGAGCCAGTAACGTGCAAACCAAAAGCGCAAAAGTTGTTTTAATCCTCATTGTTTTCTATTTTATAAAAAATGAATTTTTTGTAAAAATAGAAACTCTACGCCATGGATAGAATTTTTTGGTGAAATGAAATGGAGAAAATACTGAGGGGGTGTTTCTATCTTGTCATATTGCGATTGAAACATCATTTCCCCCTCTTCAATCTCCTCGAAGACAGCTTTTTCCAAATACTATGAGCTAAATCAATTTCAGCATCACTTAGGCCATAATGCTCTTTAAGAATGACTTGATTGGTTATTTTTAAGATGTCTTCAATATCGGTTTTATTCCGAATTAAATTGTCAATTTGAGATAACAAAGCGGCATTGTCTTTATGATAAGGCAACAAAACCTTTTCGGTCTCATTGGGCATTAATTCTAAAACGCCACCGCCATGACTTCTGCCACATACTTCTGTAAAAGCAAAAGAAAGCGAATTGTAATAACTAACCGTAAAAGCATTGATTTCTGTTGACGGTTTCAAGAAAACGCGGTGCATCGTATCGGTTGTATATGCCTTTGCTTGATTGATAATCAATCGCGGATACAGATTGTTTCTTCTGATAAACAAGGCATCAGAGATTTTTAAAGAAGGTACCACAAACCAATCTTCCCGAATACTTGTCTTGTATCCTTTGTGTATATTATTGGTTTCACCCGCCGCAATATATCTTACAGCCCCATTTTTTTGATTGAGTTTTTGTTTTTCAGGAAACACAAGTAGGTGCGCTTTGGCTTTAGAATGTTTGTTTTTTAGCCAATCTTCTTCAGTTAATACGACACTATTTACTTGCACACTCCGCCCGACCATCGGTTTGGCATAATGATGCAAATCATATTCTTCAACGATGGACAAAGGCACGGTAAAAAAGTCATTTGCACCTGTTGTAATACCGACTTCTACTTTTGCATATTTTCCAATGGTTGGGATATTTTTATTCTTTGCGATATTTTCTAAAAAATCTATTTCATTTTGTTCTAAAAAATAGAACGTCCATTTGTTTGATTTAAAATCAATGCGTTTTTTAGGGCTTTTTAAGCGTGAAACGTCGAGCGTTTCTAATTCGCTCGCATCTTTGAGTTCTATATGTTCAATATTATGTGTTTCACTATTGTTTTTTTCACAAAGAAGTAAAACAACTTCTTGCTGAATGTTTTGAAAAACAAGTTTTTCAAAAGAAATGATATTGATTTTATTGTAAAATTGAGCAATGAATTGTCGCAACTGTTGTGCATAAGACACTTGAAGAACTTCGGCGGGCAAAACAAATCCTATTTTACCTCCTTCTTCTTTTAGCAACAATGAAGCCCCAACAACAAATGATACCCAAGCATTTGTTAGTTTGGAATAAGTCAAACCCGCTTTTATAAAAATATCTTCCGCCGCTACTTGTTGTTGTTTATCAAAAAATTGATAGCGGATATAAGGTGGATTGCCAATAACTAAATCAAATCTTTTAGAGGTATTGTTACAAAAGGTGTGAAAATCATCATTGATGACGCTTACATTATTCAAACATATTTTTTCCGCTTTTTGAGCTTCTTCTTCATCTAATTCAATAGCTGTGATAGAATTGTATTGGGCATTTTGTTTTTTTATTTCTTCTAAAAATACGCCATCTCCACAACTCGGTTCTAAAATATCCAAATCGTTGCTGCCGTTGATACCCCAACGCAGCATAAATTTGGCGATTGAGTTAGGTGTATAAAAACCGCCTCTTAATTTTTCGGCTGTTGCTTCGCTGATTAGCTTCATTGCTAAGAGTCTTGATAATTATTTTTAAACAATATTGTTTATGTTGCTTTATTTTAAGTCCTAAAATAGGCTGCAAAGGTATCATTTTGACATTAAATCCACAAATTTGTTTTAAAATCAAATCCTTATTGCAAAGCAGTCATCATGCGATTTCAAAAACAAACCGATTCAAATCAGATGTTACAGCATATAATTTACAGATATTACCAATCAATTCTTGTTTGGCTATGATTTGTTTTGCTTTTCCCCAGCTTATTTGAGTCATAGAGTTATGTTGTAAATACGCAGCTGAATCTGTTTTTGTATTATGAGACAATGTTAGCTCAAACTCACCATAATCGTCACCATTGATAATAAATCTAAAAAAAGCAGTTGTTCTTTCGATGTGTGTAGATTCAGGTCTCAAATCAAAAGTCCAGTCTAAATCAGCGAATACCATTTCTCTAAAATAATGTCTTTGGTCAATGTCCAACAATGCACCTTTTTTGAAAAGCATAGAACCCGTTGGATTCGTATTGCCGCCTTTGGGTACGTTTAAGTCTCTTTCAGTCAATGGTTTACTTATCCAAAGAAGTTCTAAATCGTCTTTTGTTTCAATAATACTGAGGGGGGCATGGGTAATAGCTTCTGGAATCCCTGATTCTGTTTGATACTTAATTCTACGGCTGCTTTTTCTTCTAAATTCACTCGGTACTTTAGCAATTTGACGTTTTGGAAAAACCTCTGAAAGGATATTTACAATATCTGTTCTTTCGATTTTCTCACTTTTATCTTGTAGTTCTTTACGTTGAGCTTCAGTCGGTATGACTTCTTGTTCTGTCAATAAATTAATGACTTCTTGCGTCAATTTCTGCAAGTTCGGGTCAGAAAAATCGAACAATCCACTAAAATAGGTTTTGACTTGCTCAATAATATCTCTATCAATAGCAATGTTATTATCGACACTCAAAAGCACAGATGTTTCAATATTGCTAAAAAGCCCTTGTGTTGTAAGGTTTGAAGAACCAACAATGAGTTCAGATTTTTTTGTACCTTCAAAAAGATAAATTTTGGGATGAAAAATCGTATAGGATGGTTGATAAAATACAAAAGCATCAATTTCTAAAGCCAGAAGTGCCTCTAATGCTTCTTTTGAAGTCGCTTTTTGATCAACACCTACAATAATAACGATGTTTTCAAGATGACTTTTTGCTGCGGTCATAAACTGCCCAAGTCCATTAACACCCGATTGACTTGCAAAGGCAGAGATACCAATGAAAGTATGAAAACTTGTATCCGAGAGGAATTTCATCAGTAGTTTCCCTACGGAATTTTCAGATTCAGGTTCGTAGCCTTGTCCTAATAGTTGAAGATTCATTGTAATGATAGCGTTGTTAGATGGTTATTAAGGGAACAATTGATTACATGTTGATACACTCTTTTGTCAAATGTTTGTATTTATCGAGTAACAAAAGTATATTTTCTAATTAGAATTTTGGTCGAATTACAGAGAAAGTTTGATTTTGAAAACATGATAAGTATATCTAAATTGATGAAACGGGCTATTTATACTGAGGGGGTACAACCACAAAACATTTTGATGCTCATGTTTTGAAAATACCGTAATTATGCCTCCGTTTCCGTAATTTTCACTTCCAATTCCCTCACCGAATAATCTATAAGTTGCTTCAAATCAAAGCCTTCATCTTCTAACGCTTCGAAAGCCAAGCGATCCCAAAAGGATTCTTCTTTGTAGCTGTCTATAATGGTTCTGACGTACCGAACCATGCCCGCATTATACTTTTCGGCTGTTTCCAAGACATAATCAATGTTGAAAGTTGCCGTCAAAATGCCTTCATGTTGCGGTACAAACACTTCTGCGGAGACACAAAAAGGATAGTCGTCATCGTCTTCGTTGTATTCATAAGTGACGTTTTGAATATCATATTCTATTTCACTGAAAAATAATATTATTTCTTTTTCCATTTTGTTATTGCACTTATAAGGATGAAAAATGATGTTATCACGCTTTATGAACGGTCTGTAATCAATTTACGTAATCAGATACGTAAAGTTACTGCAATATATTAAGTTTCATTTGCCTTTCAATTTGAATAGAGATAAAAGTCATCCAAGCCTTTTAAAAAAGCCTTATCTTGCACATTCTCGTAAATAAACAGGCTGCTTAATATGAGCAACTTGATATCTTTAATCAAAAAAATATCATAAAAATGAAAGTATTAATGACCTTATGCATAGCAGCAACAACCTTATTCTTTGCTTGTACCGCACCGACGAATCCTGCGGATCAACTTAAAAACGAAGCACAACGCAAAGCCATTATCAGTGATTTGATGCAAAACCCCAATTACACCTCAGAAGTGATGGATTCATTGTTAACAAGGGATCATGCCCAACAATTGATGCAGCACGACAAAGGGATGATGCACATGATGATGACCGAAAACGACATAACAAGGATAATGAGTGACTCTGCTGCGCATAAAATGATGATGAACAATATGATGCGCATGATAGAAAAAGACAGTGTGGCGTGGGTGAATATGTGTCAGAAAATGATGGATAACCCCCACATGAAAAACACAATGCAAGAGCTGATTAAAAAATAGAAGACCACTTTAAACAAGGGCAGAAATATTATACAGGCTTGTCAATGACATAAACCAAACCCATTCAATTGAGATCAAATCAGCAAAACCCATACATCGCCTTGCTCACCACGGCTTGGCGATATGCCCGCAATGAACGAAAACGTTATGTTTTAGTTTATTGCCTTTTTATTTTGTCGAATGTCGTTGCCATGTTCAATCCCATATTGTACGGCTGGTTTATTGATAGAATTCAGCAAGACAATGCGCATACTTTGCAGCATGTTTTTTGGTTTGGTTTAGGCTTTTTCATCTTGAAAATAGGCGAATGGTTGTTTCATGGTCCCGCACGCGTGATGGAACGGCAATTGGCTTTTAATTTAAGCCGCAATTTTTTGATGGAAATGTACCACCAAGCCTTGCATTTACCTGTAAAATGGCATCAAGACAACCACAGCGGGGCGACGATTAACCGTATTCGCAAAGCGTATGAAGCATTAAAAAGTTTCTTTCAAGAAGGCTTTATGTATCTCCACGCTTTGAGCAAATTTGTGTTGTCGTTTGGCGCAATGCTTTATTTTTCACCGCTTTATGGTGGCATCGGAATTTTAATGGGTGCTTTAACGATATGGGTTATTCTGAAATTTGATGTGCCATATATAAAGACGTTGGAAGAAGTGAATGAAAAAGAACACGTCATTTCTTCAACGCTGTTTGATAGCCTTGCCAACATCATTACAGTCATTACTTTGCGGCTTGAAAAGAGTATGGAAACGGGTTTACTGCGCAAAGTCATGGATGTTTTCAAGCCTTTTCGCAAAAATGTGCTCATCAATGAATGGAAATGGTTTGTCGCAGATACATTGGTCACTTTGATTTATGTCGTTATAGCAGTAGGTTATGTCTATCAACATTATGAGCCTGGAAAGGTGTTTTATGTAGGTAATTTGGTCGTGTTATTGGGTTTTGTCAATCAATTTACAAGCGTTTTTCACGATGTTGCTTGGCAATACACTAATATCGTGCAGTACAACACCAATGTTCAAACGGCGCGAAATATCCATGAGGCATACAGTTTGCACCATCGTCCCGACTCCGCCACAGGTTTGCCGGAACATTGGACAGACATGTCAATCAAAAATCTCAACTTCTCACATCGAGACGATTACGATGAAAACCATGCACCGCAGAGTTTGCACAATATCAATATTCAATTCAAAAAAGGACAGCGCATTGCTTTGATTGGCGAAAGTGGTTGCGGCAAAAGCACACTTTTAGCCATTTTACGTGGCTTATATCCACCCCTCAGTATAGAGCCGTTAAAAATGCAGTTTTTTATAGACAACAAACCGTCAGATTTGGCACTCTTGAATCAATCTGTTACACTGTTTCCACAAGAGCCAGAAATTTTTGAAAATACCATAGAATACAACATCACTTTGGGTTTGCCTTTTGATGAAAAAGATGTGTGGCGGGTGTGCGATTTGGCGCATTTTTCAGACACAGCCCGACAATTGCCCAGTGTTTTAAAATCAAATATTCAAGAAAAAGGGGTGAATTTGTCAGGTGGACAAAAACAAAGATTGGCATTGGCAAGAGGTATTTTAGCCGCCCAAAGCAGCCAAGTTGTTTTGTTAGATGAACCGACAAGTAGTGTTGATCCTAAAACTGAATTGATGATTTATCAGCAATTGTTCAAAGCTTTTGAGGACAAAGTCCTCATTTCTGCCTTGCACCGTTTGCATCTTTTGCAATATTTTGACTACGTTTATGTCCTTCAAAATGGAAAAATTGTTGAAGAAGGCACTTTTGAACACCTTTATACTGAGGGGGTGGTTTTTAAAGAATTGTGGCAACATCAAGAGACAAAAATGGATTTGTAGCACGGGTTTTAACCCGTGAAATCGCTCTATAAGTGAAATAAACGAGCTAAAACCCGTGATATCGCTCTTTGAGTGAAACAAACGAGTGTTTCACTCATCACGGGTTAAAACCCGTGCTACGGTTACTATGATTATTGAATAAAACCGCCCCATAAAAACCCATCGAAAAGGGTATTAGGATGCCGACCGATAACAAAACAATTCTCGATATCGAGGTTTTTTGCTAACTTTTTAAGATTTTGCAAATCGTTGTCAAAAGCGGCTTCTTTGACTTCAAAAGCGGTGTTTTTATTGAGAATAAAATCAATTTCATTACCCATTTTTAGTTGATAATAGGAGATATCGCCAAAAGACTGTAATTGGTTAAAAACAGCATTTTCAAATTTTGAACCGCTGCTCAATTCTGCTGAAACGGACGCAATGCCATTGTCTAAAAAATAGATTTTTTTAGCTTTCACAATTTCGCGGTCGGGACTGTTTGACGTGACTGGAATGGTTCGCAACAAATAAGATTGCTCAAAAAGGTCAAGGTAATTTTCAACACTTGTCCTTGTGAGACCCGAAGAATTAGCCAATTTTGAAATATCTAATTTTGTTCCAATCCGTACTGCCAGCAATTTAATGAGCTTATAAACGTCGCTTGATTTTTTGAAATCTGTAACAGAAGCAATGTCTAAGTTGATATAAGAACTCAAAATATCAAAAATTAAATCCTTTTTATCGCTGACTTTATCGGTCAAGGCAACCTCTGGGAAACCGCCGTAGTTGATGTATTCTGCATAATAATTTTTCAATAATTCATAGTTTGCAGAAATAAAAGGTTGATTAGTAAAGGTGTCTAAACGTGGCATTTCAATACCTTTAAACCGCAATAACTCATTGAAAGTCAGGGGGTAAATCTCAAAAATCTTTTTTCGTCCTGCCAATGATTCATTAAACCTATTTTTAAGATAATAGGAACTTGACCCCGTCAGCAAAAATTTAATATCGTAGGTATCGTATAGGTATTTTACAACGCTGGGCAGGTTGGGTGCTAATTGAATTTCGTCAATCGCTATCAAGACTTTTTCAGAGAAAACGATGCCTCTTTGTGTCAGTGTAAACACAATATTGTCGTAGTTTTTTTCAGAAAACAGTTCCCGATTGTCAAGCCGTTCAAGGTCAAAATAAATCTTTTGACGAATGTCTGATTCTTCCATAAGTTGTTTGACAAGGGTTGTTTTCCCTGTCCGCCTCATGCCTGTCAGAACTGTTACTTGCTTGACTTCTAAATGGTCTTTTAAGTCAGAAAAGATATTTCTTTGATAAAATGTCATTTTAGTTTTACTATTTTAGTATTGAAAAACAAAAATAGTAAAACTAAAATTCATTTGCGCTGTTTTTTTAGCAATAATCTTAATTTGCTAAGTATTTAAACACAAAACGGCATAAAATACTGAGGGGGTACTTTATGCCGTTTCGTGTCATAAAAAAAACTTTAATGCTTCTGTGCATCTACGACCGAAATCGCTATCATATTCACAATTTCACGTGTTGTACTACCCAACTGCAAAACGTGAACAGGTTTTTTCAAACCCAAAAGCACTGGTCCGATTTTTTCAACTTCGGCAATTTCTTTCACCAAATTGTAAGCAATATTAGAGGCTGACAAATTCGGGAAAAGCAAAATATTTGCACCGCCATTGACCAATGAACTGAAAGGGTGATTTTCTTTCAACAACTCTGTATCGAAAGGTAAATGCGCTTGCATTTCACCGTCCACAATCATCTCGGGATGTTTGGCTTTCAGAATTTCTAATGCTTTACGCATTTTGATAGGGTCGTCGCCATCGGCACTGCCAAAATTGGAATAGGTCAACAAAGCGATTCGGGGTTTGATATTGAATTTTTCAACTTCTTTTGCCGCTAATTCTGCGATTTCAACGATTTCTTCTGCCGTTGGATTAAAATTGACGGTTGTATCTGCCAAAAAAAGTGGACCAAAACGGCTCATCAAAATATACATGCCCGATACTTTTTTAACGCCCTCTTGTTGTCCAATAGCTTGCAAAGCGGGGCGAATCGTATCTGGATAATTACGGGTCATACCGCCAATCATCGCTTCTGCATCGCCTGCTTCGACCATCATACAGCCGAAATAGCTTCTTCTACGTATTATATCGTGTGCTTCGGCTTTGTTATAACCTTTACGTTTGCGTTTTTCAAAAAACATATCGCCGTATTTTGCCAAACGTATTTTTTCTTCTTCGTTGTGCGGCAAGCTCGGGTCAATGATTTCGACATGCGCTAAATCCAAGTGATTGTCAATGATTAATTTTTTGATTTTCTTGATATTACCCAACAAAATCGGCGTTGCAATACCTTCTTCTCTGACCTGTTGTGCGGCTTTCAAAACCGCTAAATTTTCAGCATCTGCCAAGACAACCCGCTTCGGATGTTGTTTGGCTTTATTGATGATACCTCTGGTTAAGGTATTGTCTAAGCCCAAACGTTTCGACAATTGGGCTTCGTAAGCATCCCAATCCTGAATCGGAAATTTGGCAACATTGGTTTCCATAGCCGCTCTGGCGACTGCGGGGGCAACGGTTGTCAACAAACGTGGGTCAACAGGTTTTGGAATGATGTATTGTTTGCCAAAAACCAAATTGTCAATACCATAAGCCATATTTACCATATCAGGCACTGGTTTTTTAGCCAAATCTGCTAAGGCATGAACCGCCGCCAGCTTCATTTCTTCGTTGATGACCTTTGAACGCACATCCAAAGCGCCTCTAAAAATGTAGGGGAAACCCAATACATTATTGACTTGATTCGGATAATCGCTGCGTCCTGTTGCAAAAATAATGTCCTCACGTGCGGCAATGGCTTCGTCATAAGCGATTTCAGGCGTTGGGTTCGCCATAGCAAAAACGATAAGGTCTTTTGCCATTGGTTTTATCATTTCGCCCGTCAAAACATTGCCTTTTGACAAACCAATGAATACGTCTGCACCAACCAAAGCCTCTGTTAATGTTATGGATGCTGGGGCATTATCGTTTGCAAATTCTCTCTTTTTACCGTCTAAATTGGTGCGGCTTGGGTGAATCAAACCCTTAGAATCGAACATAAAAATGTTCTTTTTCTGTGCGCCCAAACTGCAATACAACTTGGTACAAGAACTTGCCGAAGCACCTGCACCATTGACGATAATTTTTACATCGGCAAT
Organism: Saprospiraceae bacterium; assembly: GCA_043721685.1. Taxonomy (GTDB): domain Bacteria; phylum Bacteroidota; class Bacteroidia; order Chitinophagales; family Saprospiraceae; genus JAAFJT01. The sequence continues at coordinate 17,008 of JAYSQG010000134.1, forward strand.
ATTTTTTCCTACAATTTCAATGGCGTTGAGCAAAGCCGCTGCACTGATAATCGCCGTTCCATGTTGGTCGTCGTGCATGACAGGGATATTCATCTCTGCCTTCAAGCGTTCTTCAATGATAAAACAATCGGGCGCAGAAATATCTTCTAAATTGATGCCGCCAAAAGTCGGTTCAAGGATTTTGACGGTTCTAATAAACTCTTCTACGTCTTTTGTATCCAATTCTAAGTCAAAAACATCAATATCGGCATATATTTTAAACAAAAGCCCTTTACCTTCCATAACAGGTTTTCCTGCTGCGGGTCCAATATCGCCCAAACCTAAAACCGCCGTTCCGTTGGAAATAACGGCAACCAAATTTCCTTTGGCAGTATATTTATAGACATCTTCTGGGTTTTCATGAATGGCAAGGCAAGGCTCGGCAACCCCTGGCGAGTATGCCAATGTCAAATCTCGTTGCGTTGCGGTTTCTTTTGAAGGAATGACCTCGATTTTTCCCGGGCGACCTTTGGCGTGATAGTGTAGAGCGTCTTCTTTAAGCGTTTTATTCTTATTCATAATTGCGTTTTATTAACGTGACTTTAAATATAAAACTCTTGGAGCGTACTCATACACGCCAAGAGTTTTTGTAGTTAGCCGCAAAATAAGGGATAATTTTTGTAAACTAAGTTATTGAAGTTCGATCTAATTGCCTTTATGGTCTCTAAAAGAGCGCATTTAGACCCCTCAGTAAAAATTTAATGTCTGACAAAAGTCTTTCTATAATCCAAAGGGCTTTGATTTTTCAACAACCGAAACGAGCGATTGAAATTAGAAATATTGTGAAAACCACAATCCGCAGCGATGTGCTGAATACTTTTTTTGTTTTCAATCAATAAATGACATGCAAAACTGATGCGTACGTCCGTCAAAAACTGAATATAGGTTTTACGTGTCCGATTTTTGAAATATTTACAAAAATTAGACACCGACATATTGGCGATATTGGCAACGTCTTCTATCAAAATTTTTTCATTATAATGCGATAAAGTAAACTCATAAACCTCATTAATTTTAGCCGATTCGTAGCTGTGATATGTATCCAAAAAATGTTCACTGCTTAAATATTGGGTTTCATTAGATTGAGCAATGGCATCTAAAATCTGTAGCAAAACGGTGATGCGCCCTACCCCTTTCTCATTGTAAATCAATTGATTCAATAAATGAGCAACCTTATCTCTCGTTTTTCCAGCAATGTGCAAACCCCTTTTGGCACGGTCAAATAAGGCTTTGATATTTTCTATTTCTTTCAAGTGTAAAAAGTCTTTGCCAAAACATTCGGGCAAAAACTGAACAACTTGTGAACCGACACGCAATGCGGAATGAGGTTCAAAATAAGTAGGGTCGTTTTTCAAAACATGAGGTAAATTTGACCCTATCAATATCAAATCACCTGCACTAAACGGCGCAATACTGTCGCCAACAAACCGCATACCTGTACTTTCAGTGATGTATGACAACTCCAATTCGGGATGAAAATGCCATTTATTATAAAAATTAGGCAAGTCGTCCACGCGAGTGACATAAGAAAAATCTATGGACGGATTGATTTTACGAAGTATGGCCTGCATGGTTGTTATGATATTAATGATAAGATTAGCTCAAAAGTAATTGTTTATTGATAAGATTTCATCAAAAATTGATAAAATTTCATTAAAAACGCATAACATCTCGTTGTAACTTTGTCAAACAATTTTACACCTAATTATGAACGAGTTAGTTACTAATTTTTATACATTCTTGTTGTTAACCTTGCTGTCTATCAAGTCGGCAAGGTTGTTTTTTTTAAACCACGTATCGGATACTTTCAAAGTATCCGATACGTCAATACATTCTTATTATGCAGCACAAAGTCTTAAAAGTTAATCCGTCTGACAACGTTATTGTTGCACTACGCAACTTAGAAGCGGGAGAAAATATCGTTTTTGAAGGCGAAAACTACATTTTGCCAAAGGCAATTAAAGCAAAACACAAATTCGTAACAGACGATTTAGCCGTTGGCGACCACGTAACAATGTATGGTGTTTTGGTCGGCAAAGCCATTCAACCCATTAAACGCGGTGAGCAAATCACAACTGCAAATCTCGTACACGAGTCAGAAGAGTATTCAACGTCAAAAAGAGTACCCCTCAGTAATTGGCAAGCACCCGACATTTCAAAGTATGAAAATCGGACTTTTATGGGCTATCCACGCTCAGATGGACAAGTCGGTACGGCTAATTATTGGCTCGTCATTCCCTTGGTTTTTTGTGAAAACAAGAACATTTTGAAGCTAAAAGATGCCTTTGACAAGTCGCTCGGTTATGCTTTTCCAGATACTTATTTGAAGCAAGTGCAGGATTTAGTGGAGTTGGATAAGACAGGTAAAACGGACGAAATCGGCAATTATCAAGCAGATAATTTCGGAAAAAGCAAGCAGAAATCGCCTTATTTCCAAAACATTGATGGTGTCAAATTCCTCACGCATGAGATGGGTTGTGGCGGTATCAATTCCGATCAAGAGCGTCTTGCAGCCTTGTTTGCCGCTTATGCCAACAACGCCAATGTGGTCGGTATGACCGTTTTAAGTTTGGGTTGTCAAAAAACGCAATACACGGACTTAATGAATGAAATCGAGGTTAGAAACCCGAATTTTGATAAAAAAATACTCTATTTCAATCAACAGAGCTACGGAACAGAGTTTGAAATGATGTCTGCGGCTATCAAAGAAACGTTTCAAGCACTCATCGAAGTCAATAAATTGGAACGCCAACCTGCGCCGCTTTCTAAGTTGAGCATTGGTTTGAAATGTGGCGGTTCTGATGGTTTTTCGGGCATTTCAGCCAATCCTGTTTTAGGACATTTGTCCGATTTGGTCGTTGCTTTAAAAGGTAAAACGTATTTAGCAGAATTTCCAGAACTCTGCGGTGTTGAACAAGACCTCATAAACCGTTGTGTGACAACCGATAAAGCCGAAAAATTTGAATATTTGATGCGTTCTTATTCCGACCAAGCCGCAGCACAAGGCGCAAGTTTCGATATGAACCCCTCAGTAGGGAACATAAAAGATGGCTTGATTACCGATGCGATTAAGTCGGCAGGCGCAGCTAAAAAAGGTGGCACTGCACCGATTGTTGATGTCTTGAAATACACCGAAATTGGCAAAGAACCCGGTTTACATTTGGTTTGTACGCCTGGCAATGACGTGTTGGCAACGACAGGACAAGCCGCCGCTGGCTCAACCATCATTCTGTTTACAACAGGTTTGGGCACACCCACAGGCAATCCCGTTGCGGCTATGGTAAAAGTATCAACAAATACCATTTTAGCTAAAAAAATGCCCGATATCATTGATTTTGACTGCGGTGCAATCATAGACGGTGAAAAAACTATCGAAAAAACGGCAGAAGAATTACTGGATTATTGCATAGATTTGGCAAGCGGTAAATTCCAAACAAAGGCACAAATATTGGGACAAGACGACTTTATTCCTTGGCAGACGGGGATTAATTTATAGTAGAACACGATTTTTTTACGCTTAATCATCGGATGATTTAAAATCATCCGATGATTATACCCCTCAGTATTCGACTCATAATTCATCAAAAACAGTCATTTCCAAACCAAAAGCCCTGAAAGGGCGATATTTAACAGCATAGGGTGTAGCCCTATGAACGATAAAAACAACAAGACAATGAAAAAACTATTCTACGCAACAGCACTATTAATGTGGGTGTCAATGGCATACGCACAATCCTACTCGCCCGCACCCGAGAATCTCAAAGCCCGCGATTGGTTTCAAGATGCCAAATTCGGTCTCTTTGTCCATTGGGGCGTTTATTCAGTTCTCCAAGACGGAGAATGGGTGATGAACAACAAAAAAATTGACAAAAAAACCTATGAAAAGCTACCCGCTTTCTTTAATCCAACCGCATTCGACGCAAAAGAATGGGTCTCTATGGTGAAAGCAGCGGGCATGAAATACATCACGATTACCTCGAAACACCACGACGGTTTTGCGATGTTTGGTACAAAACAAAGCGATTGGAACATCGTTGACCGCACACCTTACAAAAAAGATGTTTTGAAAATGTTGGCAGAAGAATGTCAAAGACAAGGCATCAAGCTCTTTTTCTATCATTCTCATTTGGATTGGTATCAAGACAATTATTATCCGAGAGGTGGAACAGGTACAGCTTCTGGTCGTCCAAATGCAGGTGATTGGAACAAATACCTCGATTTTATGGATGCCCAATTGACCGAATTATTGACCAATTACGGTCCGATTGCAGGGATTTGGTTTGATGGTATTTGGGATAAAAAAGATGCCGATTGGCGGTTGCAAAAAACATACAGCCTCATTCACAAGCTACAACCACAATGTTTAGTAGGCAACAATCATCACTTAGCACCCAAAGACGGTGAAGATTTTCAGATGTTTGAAAAAGACTTGCCGGGCAAAAACACAACAGGATTTAGCGGAGAATCGCAAATTGGCAAATTACCGCTCGAAACTTGTGAAACCATGAACAACGCATGGGGTTTTAATTTGCAAGATTCTCGATATAAATCAACCAAAAACCTCATTCAATACTTAGTGAAAGCGGCTGGCAATAATGCCAATTTTTTATTGAACGTCGGCCCGATGCCCAATGGTAAAATTCAGCCTGAATTCGTCAAGACCCTCGGCGAAGTGGGTAAATGGATGGACAAAAACGGTGAGACCATATATAATACGCGTGGTGGCATCGTTTCTCAAAAAATATGGGGCGTAACGACTCAAAAAGGCAATATCACTTATATACACGTCCTCAATGCCGATGATGCCAACCTTTTGATGACGGAATTCAAGCAAAAAGTAAAAAGCATCAAGGTTTACGGCACGAACAACACCGTGAAATTCAAACAAGATGAGTTTGGTTTGGCGATTGAATTGCCGAAACAATTGGATGAGATTGATACGATTTTAGTCATTGAGTAATATTTATTTTTTGTCATTCTGAATGAAATGAAAGAATCTGGATATTCAAATACATACAGATTCTTTCATTTCATTCAGAATGACAAAAACATACTTCTTTATACTTAAAACATGTTCCAATTAACAAACAAAACAGCCGTCATCACAGGCGGCGGCAGCGGCATCGGACGAGCGATTGCAACGCTTTTTGCAAAGCAAGGGGCAACCGTTCATATCATTGAACTCAATGAAAAAGCTGCAGAAGAGACTGTAAACCACATTCATACTGAGGGGGGGCAAGCCGTTAGTCATGCCTGTAATGTCGCTATTCAAAGCGATGTAAAAGCCGTTTTTGAAAAAATAGGCAATGTCCATATTTTGGTCAATAACGCTGGTATTGCACACATTGGCAACGTTGAAAACACGCCCGAAGCCGATTTTGACCGCATTTTTGCCGTCAATGTCAAAGGTGTTTACAATTGTATGCAAGCGGCAATTCCGCAAATGCGTGCGGCGGGCAGTGGTGTCATTTTGAATATGGCTTCTGTTAGTGGTTTGGTTGGTTTGTCTGATCGTTTTGCTTATTCGATGTCAAAAGGCGCAGTTTTAGCAATGACAATGGCAACAGCTAAAGACTATATTCATCAAAATATTCGCTGCATTTCCATATCGCCAGGACGTGTACACACGCCTTTTGTTGATGGTTTTTTAGCAAAAAACTATCCAGGACGAGAAGCCGAAATGTTTGAAAAACTATCTCAAACACAGCCGATTGGACGCATGGGCAAACCCGAAGAAATTGCTCATTTAGCCTTGTATCTTTGCTCCGATGAAGCGGGTTTTATCACAGGCTGCGACTATCCGATTGATGGCGGATTTGTAAAATTGAATACTTAGGTTTTAAACACAATCGCCTATAAGATGGCAGTTATCTTCATGAAGATGGTTGAAAAAAATGTATCAATGGAGGAGACGTTTTGTATATGTCTTAATTATTTGCAAATAACAGTATCATTTATCTTAAAATATAATTAATGAAACTATTACGCTTTGGCGAATTTGAACAAGAAAAACCAGCCGTTGAACGTGCAAACGGCAAACGCATTGATGTCTCTGCTTTTGGCGAAGACTATAACGAAAAGTTCTTTGCTACTGAGGGGGTCTCCCGTTTAGCCATTTGGTTGGGAAAAAACGTGGATCATTGCCCCGAAGTGCCAGCAGATGCCCGCATCGGTTCGTGCATTGCACGCCCTTCAAAAATCGTGTGCATTGGTTTGAACTATGCCAAACACGCTGCTGAATCGGGTATGGATATACCGACAGAACCCGTTGTGTTTTTCAAATCCACAACTGCTTTGTGTGGACCAAACGACAATGTCATCATTCCCAAAAATTCAGAAAAAACGGATTGGGAAGTCGAATTAGCCGTTGTTATTGGCAAAAAAGCCTCTTATGTGAGCGAAGAGGAAGCCTTAGATTATGTCGTAGGCTATGCTTTGCACAACGATTATTCTGAACGCGCTTTCCAATTAGAACGTGGCGGACAGTGGGTAAAAGGTAAAAGCAACGACACTTTTGCGCCGATTGGTCCCCTTTTAGTCACAAAAGACGAAATCGCAGACCCGCAAAACTTGCACCTTTGGTTGAGTATTGACGGCAAAATGTTGCAAGATTCTAACACCAACGATATGATTTTTGATGTCAAACACATCATCAGTTACCTAAGCCATTTTATGACATTGCTGCCTGGTGATGTCATTTCCACAGGTACACCGTCGGGCGTGGGTTTGGGCTTGAAACCACCGCGTTATTTGCAAGGTGGCGAAGTGATTGAACTCGGCATTGAAGGTTTGGGGACGCAGCGGCAAGTGGCGGTGAGATACTAAAATCTTTAAAAAAACGAAATAATGAAAATCGACGCACACCAACATTTTTGGCAATTCGACCCCGTCCGCGACACATGGATTACTGAGGGGTCTATGAAAGTGATTCGCCATGATTTTTCACCTAAAGACCTTTTCCCTATTTTACAACAGAATGGCATAAAAGGTTGTGTTGCCGTTCAAGCCAATAATTCGGAAGCTGAAACACTGTATCTGTTAGATTTGGCAGAACAAAATAGCTTCATCAAAGGTGTTGTTGGTTCGATAGACTTTAAAGCAGATAATTTTTCTGAGCGATTAGATTACTTTGCTCAATTTCCGAAACTTAAAGGTTTTAGGCTTATCCCAAATGGGTATCCGATATATTTACTTGAATATGACTTTAAGTTAAAACTTAAGGAAATTGCTAAAAGGGGTTATACCTTTGACTTATTACTTGATTATCAACACTTATCAGCTGCCCAAGCGTTTTTTGCATATTCAGATCCACAGCGTTTGGTCATTGACCATATGGCAAAGCCGAATATCAAAGATAAACGGATAAAACAATGGGCGAAAGATATGAAGGCTATCGCCGAATACAAGCATGTACGTTGCAAGTTATCGGGTCTTATCACAGAAGCAGACTGGAACAAATGGAAAGAATCAGATTTGACACCTTATATAGATGTCATTTTCGAAGCTTTTGGAACAACCAGAATTATGTACGGCTCTGATTGGCCCGTTTGTTTGTTAGCTGGCACCTATGAAAAACAACTTTCTGTTGTCACAAATTATATTTCTAAGTTAACACCTTATGAGCAAAAAAAAATAATGGGCTTAAACGCGCAAAGATTCTACAATTTATGAAATCGCTCATTTTAGAAAAACCATTTGTCTTTCAATATCGTCATGTGTCTTTTGATCCGACTCTTGTACCCAATGAGGTATTGTTAAAAATCCACAACATCGGTATTTGTGGTACAGATTATCATGCTTTTCGAGGCAATCAACCCTTTTTTTCCTATCCCCGTCGTTTAGGACATGAGTTAGGGGCAGAAATTGTAGCTGTTGGCGAGGGTGTTGATACGCAAAAGTACCCCCTCAGTAGTCGCGTCTCCGTTGAGCCTTATTTGCATTGCGGCACATGTTCAGCGTGTCGGCGTGGTAAGACGAATTGTTGCGAAGCGCTCCAAGTTTTGGGCGTGCATAGGGATGGGGGCATGACGGAATTTATCAAAGTGCCAGCGGCAAAAGTGCATATTTCAAAGCGTTTGACTTATGAACAATTGGCTTTGGTGGAGACTTTGGCAATTGGTTGTCACGCTGTTGAACGGGCAGCGATTGAACCTACAGATATTGTTTTAGTCATTGGTGCGGGTCCCATTGGCTTGTCTATTATTGAGTTTGCTCGATTGAAAGGAGCGGCTGTTTTTGTGATGGACAGAGATGCGAATCGTTTAGCATTTTGTAAGGAAAACTATGGCGTGAAAACCATTTTGGTGACTGCCGAAGGTTTTGACTTACAAGATTTTATGTCCGAAAAGCCAACCCTCATTTTTGATGCCACTGGCAATGAACACTCGATGAATGAGACTATTACAAAGGTGTCAAACGGCGGAAAAATTGTCTTTGTAGGTTTGCATTTAAGCAATATCGTTTTCAAAGACACCGATTTTCATCGCCGTGAAATAACCTTATTGTCATCGAGAAATGCTTTACCTTCGGATTTTAAATTTATCATTCAAAAAATGGAAGAGGGCGTGATTGATACGTCGAAATGGATTACGCATCGGGCAGATTTTGAAGATATGGTTGAGCAGTTTGAGACTTGGTTAAAGCCTGAAAGTCGGGTGATAAAGGCAGTTATTCGTTTGTAAAATGTAAAAATGTATGATGAGATATTTACAAGTTTTGATAATATTGCTTTGCGCCAATAAAGAATTATATGCCCAAGACATATTTATTGAATCAAAAGCACTTCATTTTTTTGTTGATTCTATCAAACCTAAATTCAACTTGAAAAGACAAGGGGTAATTTGGTGTGATGGAGTTATTCTTCAAGATACAATAGATAAAAAAAGGGTTGAAGACGTGGTCATTGATGGATTTCTTTTTTGGAAAATGATGAGTGATAAAAGACCTCCCCAAGCGGAATGGATAAAATTAGATAATGACACTAAGTTTTATAAAGAAAAAATTAAAGATTGGGAAACGATAATCCCGAATATAAATGATGTTAGATTAAATCCTGTCTCGGCACTAAAATGGTGCAAAAAGCTTAAATTCGGTGATTTTGTAAAGACAAGGTATAATTTGAGAGTCTATCAATCTTTCAAATTTCAAGGATTTAATTGGGTTAAAATCCAAATTGATAAATCTGATTATGAATTTGGATATATTTTTTACTTCAAAATTGACGATAAAGGAAATGTTTTAGATTGGTGCTATGTATATTGGATACAATAATAATTATCTTAACGTGAACCCAAACGTCGGCAAGGTTTCAAACCTTGCCGACGTTTAAATGCAAAATTCATACTTCATCATTCATACTTCATCATTAAATAAATGGATTTAAACTTAAAAAACAAAGTCATCATCGTCACAGGTGGTGCGAAAGGCATTGGCGAAGGCATTTCAGAAGTGCTCGCTACTGAGGGGGCAATTGTCGCAATTGTTGGACGCAATGAAGCAGATAATCAACTCACCGTTGACAAAATAAAAGCGATAAAGGGCAAAGCTTTTTCAGTTGTGGCTGAATTAACAAAGCCCAAAGACTGCCAAAAAGCCGTTGAAAAGGTCGTCAAAAAATACGGACGTATTGACGGTTTGGTCAATAATGCAGGTGTCAATGACGGCGTTGGACTTGAAAATGGCAATTATGAACGCTTTGTGGCTTCTTTGCACAGCAATTTGATTCACTATTACCTGATGGCGCAACATGCCCTGCCCGAGCTCAAGAAATCCAAAGGTTCTATTGTCAATATCGGTTCAAAAACGGCTGAAACAGGGCAAGGCGGTACTTCGGCTTATGCCGCCAGCAACGGCGGACGCAATGCCTTGACCCGTGAATGGGCAGTTGAATTATTGAAATACGGCATCCGTGTCAATGCGTTGATTGTTGCGGAATGTTACACGCCGTTATATGATAGGTGGATAAATACGTTGCCGAATCCAGAGGCGACTTTGGCTAAAATTGTCTCCAAAATCCCGCTTGAAAACCGCATGACGACAGCGGAGGAAATCGCTAATATGGTCGCCTTTTTATTGTCCGATAAATCGAGTCATACGACGGGGCAATTGATTCATGTGGACGGTGGTTATGTGCATTTGGATAGGTCGTTGATTTAGTTTTTTTTTGTCATTCTGAACGCAGTGAAAGAATCTAAATCTAAATATTTCAAACAGATTCTATCACTTCGTTCAGAATGACAAAAAAGTAAATATCAAAAAGTATAAAATAAATCACATTCTCTCACCGCGGTAAAACCTAATTTTACACCGCATTATTTTTCAAAAAATA
>JAYSQG010000135.1:0-6556 GCA_043721685.1 Saprospiraceae bacterium
ATAGTTGATATTCAATATAGAATACAATTTTTAAAAACATATTAATAATCGGGTCGAAACTTGTGATGTATGGACAGCTTTTAAAGTATCCGATTCGTGATTTCTGTTTAAAATATTGATTATCAATAACTTAAACTTTAAATTATGGAAATTACTATTCGCCCAATGTTGTCGAATGATTATCCCACCGTTGCCAAAATCTACGAAGAGGGCATCGCAACAGGCAATGCAACATTCCAAACCAAAGCACCAAACTGGGAAAGTTGGGACAAAGACCATTTGTCCTTCGGGCGTTTTGTGGCTGAAAATAGGGCAGGGGAAGTTGTTGCATGGGCAGCCTTAGTACCTGTTTCGGGCAGATGCGTTTATGCGGGTGTTGCGGAATTGAGTATCTATGTATCAGCTGCTGCACGTGGCTTAGGTATTGGTCGTTTATTGATGGAAAAACTCATTTCTGAATCAGAAAACAACGGTATTTGGACACTTCAAGCAGGTTTGTTTCCCGAAAATATCGGTAGTGTGAAACTGCATCTAAAAACAGGTTTTCGCCAAATCGGGTACCGTGAACGAGTCGGACAAATGTCTGATGGACGTTGGCGTGATACACTGTTGTTTGAACGTCGAAGCCCGACCGTTGGCGTTTAATACAGTTCACTCCCTCGATTCGACACTTCGGTTGTAAAAAGTTTAACCCCTCAGTATTTGCCCTCATTTTTGTCTTATCAATTTAAAAAAAGATAAAAATGAAAAAGATACTTTTTACAACACTCTTACTTTCTGCAAGCCTTTTAGCTTTTAGCCAAACCACCATTCAAGGTATTGTGATCACTACAAAAGGCGAAACGGTTATTGGCGCGAATGTCGTTCTTGAAAATACTTATGACGGTGCGTCAACAGATACGTTGGGGCATTTTCATTTTACGACAGATGAAAAGGGTTCAAATCGCCTCATCGTTACTTTTGTCGGTTGCGATACGTTGAAAACGATGGTTTTACTGAGGGGGGAAACGCTTGATTTGTCTTTGAAAATCAAGGAAACGTTTAATGAACTCAATGCAGTCACTATTTCCGCAGGTGTTTTTGAAGCCAGCGATGTCAAAAAAAGTGTGGTTTTAAAAGCAGTTGATATTGCCATGACTGCGGGTGCTTCGGCAGATATTACAGGTGCAATGCTCACATTGCCAGGTACAACACGCAACGCAGAAACAGGTCAATTGCTCGTCTATGCACGCGGCATAGATTTCTTTTGGCGTGACTCAAAAAGCATCAAAAATGGTGACTATTATGTCTCGTATTCTTACCTCGATACAAAGCGGGATTACCGTGATTTCCCACAATTGGCTACACCTATTTTTGCACCAAAACACAACTTTAACGTTGTTTACAAACATTGGATAAACGATTGGCATACGATGATGGGCACAACATACTCGTTCCAATCGGGCTATATAGCTGATTGGCTCAACACACGTTTTCCGTGGGTAAAAAATTCGCCGAAGCGTTTGGTTTTTACTATTCTTACAACCATTGTTTATACATTTTTGGTTTGGCTCTTAATTATTTATGTATGGATAATTTTATTCAAAGGACAATTTGGTATAGATGTTTTGGTTAAATATTTGAATGTTACTTCTTTTATTATAACACTATTAATCACGTTTTTTATATCGATTTTTATACACGGCAGTGGTTTTTTAACGTCTTGGAAACAAACGCTTATTGAAGCCGAACGATTGAATAAAGAACAAATAGCAGCACGTTATGAAACCTTGAAAAATCAAGTCAATCCACATTTTTTATTCAATAGTCTCAATGTTTTGACCACATTGGTACATAAAGATGCAGATATGGCAGAGCAGTTTGTTCGGCAATTGTCAAAAGTGTATCGTTATGTTTTAGAGAGCCGCGACAAGGAAGTTGTGCCTTTGACGGAGGAATTAATGCAATTAGAAGCCTACATTTATTTGATGAAAATACGCTTTGGCGAAAGTTTGAAAACGACCATTAATATTCAATCTGAAGGCATGGTTGCGCCGTTAACATTACAAATGCTCTTTGAAAATGCCTTAAAACACAACGAAGCGTCGAAAATACACCCCCTCAGTATAGACGTGTTTCAAGAAGGGAATGACTATATTGTTGTGAAAAATAATGTCCAAAAGAAAAACAGCGTTGGCGAATCAACGGGCGTAGGCTTAGAAAACATTCGTTCACGCTATCAATTTTTAAGCGATAAAAAGGTGCTTGTGCATCAGGATTTGGACAGTTTTACCGTAAAAATTCCCATTATTAAATAAATAAGTATGAAAATCATCATCATCGAGGACGAAGAATTGGCAGCAGAAGGGCTGATCATGTCTTTAAAAAAAGCAGAAAAAGATTGTGAAGTTTTGGCTGTTTTGGATTCAGTAAAAACGGCAGTCGAGTGGTTTAAAAGCAATCCAGCACCCGACTTGGCATTTTTTGATATACAATTAGCCGATGGTGTGAGTTTTGAAATTTTTGAAAAAACGGCAGTCAAATGTCCTGTTATTTTCACAACAGCTTATGATGAATATGCTTTAAAAGCGTTCAAAGTCAACAGTATTGATTATTTGTTGAAACCCATCAGCGTCAGCGATTTGTCAAAAGCCTTTGAAAAATGGCGTTTGTTGCAAGGCACAACTTTTTCGCCTACATTTGATGAAACCGCTATGCGTCAAATGATGCAGATGATGACGCAACGCATAGCGTCCCCCCCCCCTACAAAACCCGTTTTATGGTCAAAATCGGTGAACATTTGCAAACAATTCAAGCAGAAGACATTGATTTTTTGCTTGGCGAAAATAAAAGCGTTTGGCTCTATCATAAAAATGGACGCAAATACATCGTTGATTATACCCTCGACCAATTGGACGAATTGCTTGAACCAGAGCGTTTTTTTAGGCTCAATCGTCAATTTATCGCTGCTATTTCAAGCATCAAAGATGTTATTGCTTACTCCAACAGTCGTTTGAAAATCGTTTTAAACAACCCACCGTCCAAGGACGATATATTAATGAGTCGTGAAAAAGTAGAGGTTTTTAAGTTGTGGTTGGGCAAGTAATTATTTCAAAAATTGGGCATCAACAGGCACTTTTAAGCCGTTTGCAAACGTATTTGTCGTACTTGCCAAAGCGATAACTGCTAATAATTCTTGGTACTGACCATCGGTCATACCTTTCGATTGGGCAGCCGCAGTATGCGTATGAATGCAATAATCACAGTTGTTGACAATCGAAACAGCGATATATATCATTTCTTTTGTCATTGAGTCAATCTCGCCATTGCCCATAACGTCCTTGACAGTGTGCCAAACCCGCTTCAAATTTTCAGGCTGATTTGCCAATGCCTTCCAAAAATTATTGACATCTGCGACCTTTCTGGCGGCTTTGATGTCGTCGAAAACAGCCTTTACTTCGTGGCTGGCTTCTTCGTAGTTGATGAGTTTTACTGTTGCCATTGTTTTAATTTTTGTATTATGTCATTCAGTTTTTTTTTTGTCATTCTGAACGCAGTGAAAGAATCTGTGTAAAATATTATTCAGATTCTTTCACTGCGTTCAGAATGACAAAAAAGGCACGTTAGGGGTGGCACATTCTAAGCAGAAATAAGAGAATTAAAATACGAAGTTCGAGAGCTTTTTCAAGGTTCTCGAACTTTTTTCGTTTTTAGACATAACTGTAAATAAATCGAATAATCATAATTTTTTGTCAAAAAAAAACGGAAACGTTACCGACCATAAAGTGTAAAAGTAAAATCAAAAAGGATAGCAGAAAGACTTGGTAATTGGAATATCATTGTGCAATTATTCAATTATGGAAAACAAAATAAGGCATTTGACCTGTTTTACAAGGAAAATAATTTGATATTCATTTATACTTTTTGATAGACAATGACACTCACTGACCTTTTAGGAAAAACCTTAGTAACGGACGACGATGTAGCTTGGGAAATTGTCGAAGACGGTATCCGCAGGAAAGTCATGGCTTATAATGACAAAATGATGCTCGTCAAAGTTGACTTCAAAAAAGGCAGAATTGGCGCGTCACATCATCACCCACATTTACAAATCAGTTATGTCGCAAGCGGTGTTTTTGAAATTACGATCAGCGGAGAAGCCAAAATACTGAGGGGGGGTGATGCTTATTTTGTTCCCGAAAATGCGGTTCACGGCGCAGCCTGTTTGGAAGATGGTTTACTGATTGATGTTTTTTCTCCTTTACGCGAAGACTTTTTATAAATCTTTTACTATTCAACTAAACTCACTTTGTAAATGAAAATCAAATTACTGCGTCTCCTTCTGCCGCTGTTGCTGGCGTTTCAGCAAATCAGCGCGGTGAATAGCCCAACAAATTGGGCTGATGTCATCATCTCTGGTCAAGTGGTTTCTGCCACTGGCGAGACGATGCCTGGTGTGAGTGTCGTTATTAAAGGCACATCCACAGGGACAATCACCGATGAAAACGGTGTTTTTGAACTAAAATCTGCTGCAAAGAGTGGCACATTGATTTTTTCTTTTGTTGGTTACAACGCACACGAAGAAAACTTCAATGGCTCAGCCGCTTTGAAAATTACGCTGGAAGCTGCAGAAGGGATGCTTGAAGAAGCCGTTGTCGTTGGTTATGGTACAGCAAAACGGGGCAATATTGCCAACGCTGTATCGAGTATTTCAGGCGCAGACCTCGAAGACCGTCCTTTAAACCGTATTGAAAATGCGTTTTCAGGTCAATTAGCGGGTGTTTATGCCCAAACTGTCAATGGCGAACCGGGTGCAGAAATGCAAATTCGGGTACGTGGTACAGGTTCTATCAATGCATCAAACGAGCCGCTTTATGTTGTGGATGGTGTGCCTGTTGACAATTTACGCGGAATCAACCCAAATGATGTCCAAAGCATTGACGTTTTGAAAGATGCAGCGGCGGCAGCTATTTACGGCTCGCGTGGCTCAAATGGTGTTGTTTTGGTAACAACAAAAAAAGGTAAAAAAGGTAAGCCACGCTTGACTTTCACAAGTTATGTCGGTATTCAACGCCTTGAAAACTCCATTGATATGTTGTCTGCGCCCGATTGGATTCAGATGCGTAAAGAAAGTATTGATGAGGCATGGGTCGCTCGTGGTCAAACGTTGAATCCTAAAAAAGACTATAAAGCCACTGATTCACAAGAGTTTCGGGCTGCAGAATTGGCAGTTAACCCTTGGGCAACGCCTTCATTGTCTATTTCCAACCTGATTTATGACCCAAAATGGGCGTATGGTGAAGACAGTTTGCAATACATCAACTGGCAAAAAGAGATGTTCCAAGATGCACCCATGAAGTATTATCAGTTGGGCGTATCGGGTGGAACAGACGATATGACGTACAATATTTCTACGTCTTTCCTCGATCAAGACGGTATTGCTGTTGGTACAAACCTAAAAAGAGCCAACCTCCGCGCCAATTTTGAAGCAAAAGTGGCGAATCGTTTCAAATTCGGTGTGATGCTGGCGCCCTCAATAGAGTGGTCAAATACAGGTCGTGTGGACGGCAAAGATAATACGGCGATGGTGGCGATTCAGATGCCGCCTGTGGTGGACAAAGTCTCGGGCAAATACACAGGTGCGATGCCTTTTGGGCCGTATGCGTGGTCGGGTCGTTACCAAAATCCGATTTCCAACATGGAACGCTCGACT
Source organism: Saprospiraceae bacterium (assembly GCA_043721685.1). Classification (GTDB taxonomy): domain Bacteria; phylum Bacteroidota; class Bacteroidia; order Chitinophagales; family Saprospiraceae; genus JAAFJT01. The sequence goes on from JAYSQG010000135.1 coordinate 5,693, forward strand.
TTTGAAGCACGTCGGTATCGCTTAAACACAAATGCTTATTTGAATGTGGACATCGTATCGGGTTTGCAAGCGCAATTCTTAACAGCGATGGACTTCAATTATTATTCAGACCTTCGTTTTACGCCAACATCGGCTATTCGTGATTGGGCGACAACGGTAGAAGGTGCGGCAACGGCAGCTCGTCGTGACCAAAACTGGAGCAACCGTTTCTTGTTTCAAGGTGTTTTGAATTACAAAAAATCATTTAATAAATCACATAATTTCGATGGCATTCTCGGCTATGCCGTTGAGCAAACGCAGGCTGAAAACAGCAGTCAAACCGCTTCTGGTTTTGCCAATGATTGGTCACCTATTTTCACTACATCATCTGTTAAAACAATTGGCTCAACGATTGGTGCGGGTAAAGGGGCTTTATTGTCTTATTTTGGTCGTGCCAACTACGATTACCAAGGTAAATACATTGTTTCAGGCAGTTTGCGTCGTGACGGTTCTTCAAAATTTGGTTTGAACAAACGGTGGGGTGTTTTCCCTGCGTTTTCAGCCGCTTGGCGTGTGTCGGACGAAAACTTTTTGAAAAACAGCAAAGTAATCAGTGATGTAAAACTCCGGGCAAGTTGGGGTGTAACAGGTAACAACCGTATTCCTGACAATGCTCAATTCTCTTTGTTAGGTTCACAAAGCTACCCTTTAAATGGTGTTTCGATTGGCGGTTTCAGCCCTGTAACGATTGAAAACAATGACTTGGGTTGGGAACAAACAAAAAGTACAAATGTGGGTTTAGACTTCGGTTTGTTCAAAAACCGCATCATCGTTTCTGTTGATGCTTACAAAAAATTGACTTCTGATTTATTGCTTCGTGCGCCT
>JAYSQG010000136.1:0-3012 GCA_043721685.1 Saprospiraceae bacterium
CCCCTGAATCCATTGCAGCAAACCCCTTCTTTTGGGCAGGTTTTGTGCCGATGGGCAATATGGCAGCGATGGATATGACGGAAAGTAGCCCCCTCAGTATCGGATGGATTTTGAGTGGTTTGGCAGCAATTTTAGGGGTAGGTATTTGGTTTTTGAAAAAAAGACAGCTACAAAAAGCTAAGATTTCTCACCCGTTTGATATAAATGCTTGAAAAATATTTTATCACTTTTAAAATTTATCCATTAATGATGAAAAATCTGGTATTTCTAATCCTACTCATCTTTTGCATCCATTGCAAAACAGAAACTAAAGAAGGCTGCGATGTCGTAAGTCAAAATGTATCACTTTCTATTGACAAAAACCCAAATTCCAAGTCTGTACCCGTCAGTTATTACAACTGTGAATTTGTTGTTTTAATGCCTGACAGCAAGGACAGCTTTGAATTGAAAAAAATCTTAGAAGACAATAAACTTGTACGAATAAGGATAGCTGAGCTTAATCCGTCTGTGCAACTTTATACTTATCCGCCTATTACTGACACGAACCCAAAACCACCACTACCACCACCACCGATAATTGATTTTAGAGTATCTATAAACACCATAGGTTTGGATTGGCAAGGGAATCCACAAACCCGTTTTAATTTACTTAATAACCCGATGTTCAACAGACAAAATGTAAATAGGTGAGCGAAAAAAGGGAAATAAAAGTGAAGTTATCCAAAACAATGGGTAACTTCATTTTTTTAAACTAAGAGAAAATACATGAAAAACATCTTCTACCTATTTGTTTTAGGCGCGTTTTTTATGAGCTGTCATCGCCAAAACGCACACGACCCACAACTTACTGCTTCCATTCAAAGACTAAGCGAATTGAATACAAACAAGGCCTCAGATACTTTGGTACTGAGGGGTGCTTTAGACAGTGCCTATCAAATCGCTTTAAAAGTGTCTAACGGGAAACATGATTCGCTTTTTGCGGCTGTTAGCCGTTTATATGGGAATGCGTTTTATTTTATTGACGGTTCAAAGGCACAAGCCATTTATCAAAAAGGTTTGTCAATTGGGCTGAGGCAGTTGCCACCGACTGACAATGTCATATTTCGATTATATAATAACACCGCTCAATTATATTATGGTCAAGGTGATTATAATAAGGCACTCACGTATTTCGACTCCGTTAAAATCAATTCACAAGCCCCTGATGCACAAACAGTAAACCTCAATTTTAAGACCATGATAGCGGAATGTTATATGTATTTGAACGACCCAACATCCTCAGTCCGCGTCATATCGGATATAGAGCCAATAGCAAGTAAATTGTTTACGCAACAGCAATTAATTCCTTTTTACTCGAAATATTCTAATTATTTAAGGCTTCAAAAAAAATATGATAAAGCCACTCAAAAAGCCAATTTAGCGGATTCAATTATTCAAAAACTAAAGAAAGAAACGTTATTAACGGCTGCGGATTCTATTTCTTGGGCAAATAATGCTTTTGAACAAGGTCATATCTTTCACGAATCAAAAAACTTTCAGAAAAGCGAAAACTATTACTTGCAAGCCCTTCGAATTTATGACCTACAACACGACCAATACAACTATTTATACACTTTGAGAAACTTGGGTAATATGTACTTGTTGGCAAACCAATTTGATAAAGGCGAACAGGTGTTAACGAAAGCTATGAAAATATCTAACCAATCAGAATCGAATGATGCTGTAATACGCATCAAATTAGGCTTATTGAACAACCGAAGCGACGTTTATATAGCAACAAAACAGTTTAAAAAATCCATTGCTGACCTTGATTCTGCCATCTATCTATTCAATTTGTATAAAACAAGACCTTCTTTGACAGCTATCATGATGCAAGCTCGTCCCGTTTTGTTGTCTGTTTTGGGAGATAAAGCAAAAGCCTATATTGCCCTTGCCGAAAACGGCTTCGATACTGAGGGGTATCAAAAAGCCTTAAAACTCACTGACCAACTCATAGACCTCACCGACGACATCCGCGCCGATTATTTCAGCGATGATGCCAAAATGACGCTTGCTAATGACATCAAACCAGCTCTAGGAAAAGCCATTGGTTTGTGCCAATATTTATATCAAAAAACACGCGATACGGCGTATTTGAACAAAGCTTTTGCTTTTGTGGAATACAGCCGCAGCATGGTTTTGTATGAAAATGCTCGACTGGGCATGCAACTACCCTCCGATTTGAAAGCGGAAGGTGAAGATTTGAAGAAAAAAGAAGCGGATTTGATAGTTAAAAACAATGTGGAGGCATTGCAAAACTACCTCCGACTAAAACGGCAGTTTAGAGAAAGAATCAAATCATGGAACCACACGCAATTGGCTTCTGTTTCGACTTTGCAAACTGAATTGGTGAAAAATGATCAAACAGCTTTGATAGCGTTCTTTGTCAGCGATTCTTCTATTTTTGTTTTTACATTGCTTCAAAATGATTTATCTGTTGAAGAATTAGCCAAACCGAGAGACTTTGATAAAAAAATAGAAACCTTGCGGACACATATCACGCAACCGCAGCCGAGCCATGAAGCAACGCCTTTTATGCAAGAATCTGCCGATTTATACGACTTTTTACTGAGGGGGAGCTTAGAAAAACTATCGCCCTCTATTACGAAACTCATTATTGCGCCTGATGATGTTTTAAGTTATGTCCCTTTTGAATTGCTTAGTCGGACGCACACGCCCGAATCCGATTTCCGAAAAGTGGATTTTCTGTTGAAACACTATCAAATCAGCTACGCTTATTCTGCCCATCTTTTAATGGAACAAAAACGGGTGAAACAACACGATGCCAACCGACTCTTTGCAGGCTTTGCCCCAAAATATGACGCAAAAGATACGCTCAATGTCATAGCATCGGCAACAACCCGCGCCCTTTTAACCCGCAAAGGCGCGTATGAACTCAAAGGCGCAAAAGACGAAGTAGCTACCATCAGTCAACTCCTTGGCGGTCAAGCCTTTGTAAACGAGTCCGCTACT
>JAYSQG010000137.1:0-6084 GCA_043721685.1 Saprospiraceae bacterium
TGGCTTTAGTTTATAACGCACATTTAGGAAATTTTAAAAATTTCCTAAATGTTGATAATCAATAATTTATGAATAAAATTTTATTAAAAAACGTTAAAATGAAAAAAAACTCTTTTATCGCCATCAGTCTTTTGCTGCTTGCAGCATGGTTTACATTTACAAATCAGTCCTTAGAAAAAGAGACAGCGTTTAATAGAGAATGGGCAGGCAAATCTGTGGATTTAACTCAAATATTAGGCAAAAACCTCAATATAGCTTGCGATGAAGACCGCTTATCTTTAACTATCCGCTATAACCCTGTTAACCAATACAATGAAATTAAAAATCAATATGGCGACACTTTGCTTTATGGTCGTGTCGTACAATACGAAAAGCTTTATGTTGTGAGTCTGCCGACACACAGTGGCTTATTCGATATCAGTGCCATAGACATTCAATTGGATTGCATCACAGGTCTGAAAACAGTCCGCAAACAAATGGATGCTTTGGCGAATAGTGTAAAAGCAGGCCAATACCCAGAGTTGTTATGTGAAACGTGTACAAATCCGTCTGTTTTGGCAGTAAACGAAGCGGTTTTGTATGGTTTTTATCAAAAATTCTTGGACCATTCACCCCGCTATTTTTACGAAGAATCACCACACGAAAGCAAGACGCTCTTACTTCAATAATGGTGAATAATTTAATGGTGAATGGTGAATTTGCTTAGTAATTTCTGAATTACACCCCCCCTCAGTATTTTTTCTTTTTTTATAAAACATTTATTTTCAACACGTTAGATTATTCACCATTCACCATTCACCATTCACCATTAAATAAAATGTGTGAATCATGTAATTTTTTTAAAAAATCATGTAACACTTATCCTTGTAGCAATACCCACCTTTGCACCGTTGTGAAAATTCATTCGCAATTAAAAAAATGAAAAATATGAACGGCACCGAATTGAGAGGAATCTGGGATGAGCAAAAAGGTAAACTCAAACAAAAATTTGCTGAATTAACAGATGATGATTTGTTGTTTGCAGAAGGCAAAAAAGATGAAATGATGGGCAAACTTGAAATCAAACTCGGCAAATCAAAAGAAGAATTGCATAAAATTCTCGAAGAGCTTTAATAAGTGAAAAGATATAAGTGATAAGTGTCCCCACCACTTATCACTTATATCTTTTCACTTTTCACTCATTAAGGTGTGAATTATGTAATTTTTATTCAGAATTATGTAACAAAGCGTTGCATTAAAGTTCTCACCTTCGTGTTGTAGAAATTTCATCCACAATTTAAAAATAACAGAAAATGAGCAAGGATAAAGGCGTTAAAAATATCAAAAAAGCACCCGCAGATAAGTCTTTGGGTAATAAAAAAGCTTCTGACTACAAAAGCGAAAGCAAAAGCGGACTAAGCAATCAATCAAACTTAGATGCTTTTAAAACAAAGCCTGAACCGAAAGCAGACAAAAAGCAGAAATCTTAATCGAAGTGACCCCCTCAGTATAATAGGTAATTTAGATGCTGGATGGCGGTGATTTAAGCAGATTTATCGGCTCTGAAAAAACAAACTATATACAACATGCACATCAATAATTATCAACCCAATACAAGCAATATGGGTATATGTGTTCAAAATAAGACAACAACATGGGCGCAAGTTTTGATAACTATGCGCCCATGTTGTATGAACTTAGAGAAAATTGTTGTAGATTTAGAGTTAACAAAAAAAGGAGTATTAAATAATCTACGAGCAGAATTTAATTATCTGCGTGGTCAGCATCAATAAAAAACAAAACGTGTGAAGCTCTACATCAAATATATGTTAAGCGCACGCTGCAAAGCAGCCGTGAAACGCATTTTAAAAGAACTCGAACTTCATTTCATCATTGTTGATTTGGGGGAAGTAGAGATAATGGAAAATATCACGGCGGCAGACCGAGATGAACTGAGAACCGCTTTATCCGATTCAGGTTTTGAATTGATGGACGATAAAAGAGCGATATTGATTGAAAAAATAAAGAATACCATTGTACAAATGGTGCACCACACAGAAACAGACGATAACATCAAAATCAATTTTTCTAATTACCTAAGTGAAAAATTGACCCATGATTATACTTATTTGGCAAATCTGTTTTCGGAAGTACAAGGCACAACGATTGAACAATTCATTATTTCGCATAAAGTTGAGCGTATAAAAGAGTTGATTATTTATGGTGAATTGAACATTACGGAAATTGCCTGGAAAATGAATTACAGCAGCGTGGCGCATCTGTCCAATCAATTTAAAAAGGTGACTGGGCTTACGCCTTCTCAATTTAAACAATTGAAAGACAAAAAGCGGAATCTGGTGGAAGATGTTGGTTAATGATGAGTGATGAAGTATGAATGATGAATAAATGCAGATTTACGAAATCTTAAAGATTTCGTAAATCTTACTCAAACTAAAATGTCGCTTTATACTGAGGGGGTATAAATTTTAGATAAGTATTCGGAACTATCTACTTTGTAGATAATTCCCTAAAAAATATAACGAAGATGATGAGAATAGATCCTTCAGGTTGTGCAAATCAGGCCCAAAGCAATAACGGCGCAGATAAACATTCGGAAACCGATGCTTATCTGCATCATTTGTTTATGCAAACACCCGTCGCTATTATGATTTTGAAAGGTAGCGATTACTTTGTAGAATTTGCCAATGATTTTCTTTTAAAAATAGTTGATAAAAACAAAGACTTTATAGGCAAACCCATTTTTGAATCATTAGCCGAACTTGAATCTCAAGGTATAAGGCAATTGCTTGATTCCGTTATGGAAAGCGGTACGCCCTATATCGGCAATGAATTGGAGGTCAATCTCAATAGAAATAATAACAGAGAACAAGGTTTTTATAATTTTACTTGTCAACCCATTCGAGAAGGGTATAACATAATAGGCATCATTTCCGTCGTTAACGAAGTGACGGAACAAGTGCTTGCGCGTAAACGGATTGAAGACAGTGAATATTACTTTCGCAATTTGGTAGAAAAAACACCTTACCCTATTTGTATTTTTAAAGGAGACAATATGGTTTTAATGGTGGCGAATGAACCTGCATTCAAAGTTTGGCATGTCGGTAAAGAAGTCTTAGGCAAACCGCTTTTGGACATCGTACCTGAAATGAAAGATCAACCGTTTATGGGCTATTTATTAGATGTTTTGCACACAGGCGTGACGCTTTATGGCAACGAAGAACCCGCTTATTTCATTCGTGAAGATGGTGAAATAGAAACCGCTTATTTCAACTTTGTTTACCAACCTTATTGTGAATTGGATGGCAGCATATCGGGCGTGATGGTTTCAGCTTTTGATGTGACCCAGCAGATAGTTGCTCAAAAAGAAATAAAGGAAAGTGAATCCCACTACCGACAGATGTCCGACTTGATGCCCACAAAAATAACCAATGCCAAACCAGATGGCACCATCATTTATTACAGCAAAAGTTGGCAGGAATATACAGGCGCAAGTTTTGAAGATTTGATAAGTCATGGATGGGAAAAATGGATACACCCCGATGAAATAGCAGAAACAACACGACGCTGGTTGCACTCTGTTGAAACGGGCAATAATTTTGATATGGATCTGCAAATGCTCAATCATCAAGGGGCGTACCGATGGCATTCAAGTAGTGCCAGAGCCGTTAAAGATGAAAATGGCGAGACGAAACTTTGGATTGGCTTCAATATTGATATTCACGAAGAGAGAAAACAAAGAGACGATTTGAAAGCCGAAGTTGAAACAAGAACTTACGAGTTAAAACAAGCTAATAAATCGCTTGTGCAAAAAAATAAAGAATTAGAAGATGCCAAAAAGAAATTGTTATCCGAGTATTCCCGCAGCCTTATTGAAGCCAGTCTTGACCCATTGGTAACGATAAATACTGAGGGGAAGATGACGGATATGAATCAAGCTATGCAAAATGTCATTGGCATGACGTATGACAAGTTGATAGACACCGACTTTAAAGATTATTTCACCGATCCGCAGAAAGCGCAAAAGGTCTATCAAGAAGTGTTTGCAAAGGGCTTTGTTTCGGATTATCCGCTCATCATAAAAGATCATAAGCTAACCGATGTCTTATTCAATGGTTCTGTTTATAAAGATGACGTTGGTAATGTATTAGGTGCTGTTGTCGTCGCAAGGGATATTACAGACCAAAAGAGAAATGAAAAAGAACTGACTGAAGCCAGAGTCTTTGCTGAAATGGCAACTTTAATTGCCCAAGAAGCTAAAACTAAAGCCGAAGATGCGGTGAAATCGAAACAGCAATTTCTCTCAAACATGAGTCATGAGATTCGGACACCGATGAATGCGATAATTGGTTTTACAAAAGTGGTTTTAAAAACAGAGTTATCGGCAAAACAAAAGGAATATCTGACTGCCATAAAAATGAGTGGCGATGCTTTGATTGTTTTGATAAATGACATACTCGATTTGGCAAAAGTGGATGCTGGAAAGATGACTTTTGAAAAAACACCTTTCAAATTGTCGCTGTCTATATCCGCCATGCTGCATTTGTTTGAAACCAAAATTCAGGAAAAGAATTTAGAGCTGATTAAAATATACGACCCTAAAATTCCTGAAGTATTGGTCGGCGACCCTGTGCGTTTGCACCAAGTTATATTGAATCTTTTGAGTAATGCCGTAAAATTTACCTCAAAAGGCAGTATTACCGTCAGCGTTTCTTTGCTCAATGAAGATGAAGAGCAAGTAACCATTGAATTTGCTGTGACTGACACAGGTATTGGTATTGGAGCCGATAAATTGGATGAGATTTTTGAAAACTTTCATCAAGCAGCCACCGATACATCGCGGTTGTTTGGTGGAACAGGATTAGGTTTGGCAATTGTCAAACAATTAGTCGAACCACAGGGCGGAAAGATTCATGTGAAAAGTGCCGTCAACGAAGGCACGACGTTTAGTTTCACATTAAGTTTTCAAAAAACGGATGAAAAAGCGGAAATCCAAACGGAAATAATAGCCATAGATGCGGACATTAAAAACATTAAAGTATTGGTGGTTGAAGACATGGCACTGAATCAATTACTCATGAAAACCGTATTAGATGATTTTGGTTTTGACCGCGATATTGCCGACAATGGTAAAATAGCGATTGAAAAACTCACGCAAAAGAATGTACATGGCGCAACCAAAGATTATGATATTATTTTGATGGATTTGCAAATGCCTGAAATGAATGGTTTTGAAGCGACAGAATACATCCGAAAAACCCTGAAATCTAAGATTCCCATCATCGCATTGACGGCAGATGTGACGACGGTTGATTTAGCAAAATGCAAAGCCGTCGGTATGAACGATTATATCGCAAAACCTGTTGATGAACGCGTATTATATAGCAAAATAGTGAGTTTCGTAAAGAAATCGGTATCGAATAATGGGATTAAAGCAGAGGAATTGAACCAAATGGTCAAACAAAGGTGTACAAACCTTGAATATTTGATGCACCGGACTAAATCAAATCCAATATTAATGACAGAAATGATTTCCGCTTATTTGGAACAAACGCCGCCTTTAATAAATGCGATGAAGCAAGGTTTTCAAGCAAAGGATTGGACTTTGTTACATTCAGCAGTGCATAAAATGATTCCGTCCTTTTCAATTATGGGAATGAGCACGGATTTTGAAAGTATGGCAAAAAAGGTGGTGGAATTCGCCCGCACCCAAGAACAAGCGGATAATATGGCAGATATTGTATCACAACTTGAAAGCATCTGCACACAAGCCTGTGAGGAACTGGTAGAAGAACTTAAAAACCTTCAAAATAAAAAGTGATGAAAAATATCAACAAAATAAAATTATTTTTAGTGGATGACGATGCGTTATTTCTAAAACTATCGGAAATCGAACTGCTCGAACATGCCGATTTTGACATTGAAACGTATGCCACGGGTGAGTTGTGTATGCAAAACTTATCACATAATCCGGATGTCATCATTTTAGATTACCATCTGGATGGCATTGATAAAAATGCGATGAATGGTTTAGAGACTTTGGATAAAATCAAAAGCTATAATTCAGATATTCCTGTTATCATGTTG
>JAYSQG010000138.1:0-20526 GCA_043721685.1 Saprospiraceae bacterium
AATTAAATGATTGAAAATCAGCTTTTTATAAAAAAATACTGAGGGGTATAATTTCCCCATTAAAACCTAAATATTTTACAACTTTGGTTATTGCGTGCAACAATGACTTTATTGCCAACGGTAATAATACCTCTAACCTCACCATCTAAGTGTAAACCAGCGTTTGAATCAATATCGAAGGATTGTTTGCCTTTGTTTTTCAGCACCAATCCTCTTGAGGCGTTATGACGTCCCATTTGTGGTTTCATAGCATAAAAATTACCGCCCAGAATAATGTCTTTCAGTCCGTCTTTGTTGTAATCCAATATGTTAATGCCAAAAATGGGCGAAACTTGGGCTTGTATTGGGAAGGGGTCAAACCTAAAAGTTTGGTTGTCATTCCAATAAATGCCACTGCGCATTTCCTTGGTATCGTATTGTATTAACGATGTTTCAGGAAAATTTGGGAAAAAGTCCTTGTATTGCATTTTTGCAAAATCCATATATTTCAACCCTTTTTTCTTAATAATAGGCACTTGGGCAGTCAATTCCATTTTTGTAGCAAACGGAAAAGTTTGATTATCCAAAGGTGGTTTCCAATTGATGATAAATTCGCTTTTGCCGTTGTTATCAAAATCACCCACTTGCATACTGAGGGGTATAGAAACCGAAGCTTGAAACTTAGAATTGAGTCCCCAATTACCCACTACTAAATCTAAATCACCGTCATTGTCGAGGTCTGCCACTTCCACTCTTTGCCACCAACCAGATGAATTGTCTATTGCCGAAGCCTCTTTTAGCACCCCCACCCTATTTTTAAAAATCTGTACTGGCATCCAATCGCCGACAATGACAAGGTCTTCCCATCCATCGTTGTTGATGTCTGCCCAATGTGCATCAGTCACCATACCAACGGTGCGCAGATTGTCGGGCGTTACATCAAGCCATTGTCCACCTTTATTTTGCAACAAATAACTCTTAGGTTTTAGACCATAACTACCCGCAACAGCCCTTGCCCCAACGAAAACATCTTCAAAACCATCGTGATTAAAATCCGCTACTTCAATTATCGAAAAATTGCCCACTACGGGCGGAATTCTATTAGGGTCAACCGTAAAATTGCCTTTTCCATCATTGATATAAAGCCGAATGATATAGTTAATCGGGTCTAAAAGTTCATTACTGCCCGAACCAATCAGTAAATCGGGGTCGCCGTCTTTATCAAAGTCCAAAAAAGCGGCGCAAGTGCTTTCGAAGCCTTTATCCTTATTAAATGTGGCAATATTAGTGGGCGTAAATTTTCCATTAGGCGTTTGAAAATACATTTTATCGGGGTCATCTTTTGCACCTAACAATAAAATGTCTTCCAATCCATCATTATTTACATCTTTTTTTAAGATTTTAGGTCCTTGAGTTGAGAGCATACACAACAACAAAGGCTCTTGGTTGAAGTCATTATTAGCGTTTTCATGGTGGATAGCATTAGGTAAAATATCTTGTAAGTTTAACTCTGTAAATACTGAGGGGGAGCTAACGGCTGCTTTGCTTGGCGCAGCATGAGCGTTTTTTTGTTCTAAAGTAAGCGTTTGGTTTGCCGTTATGTTTTTAATAAATTCTGCTTTGCCATTCGCCCAAATGACTTCCAATTCATCAACGGTTTTTGAATCACCTAAACCAAATAACAAGGACGGTTCAATACTGCTTTGAAAACCTCTATTTGTATAGTTTTCTTTAACCAAAAGGTTATTATTAGATTTTATTTTAACCTTTGCACCAATGCCAAATTGGTTTTTCTCACCGCCTTTAAGTTTGATTTTCAAATAGTTATTCTTGGAATTATTCTTATAAATCGAACATTTTTGATTGACATTATTGATGATGAGGTCTAAATCGCCATCATTATCTAAGTCCGCATATACTGCACCATTTGAAAATGTTTTCTCACCCAAGCCTAAAGCCGCCGCTTGATTGTTAAATTGTAAATCACCCGAAGGCTTGAACGCCGAATTACTGAGGGGGGTACTCGGCATGTTTTTGGTGTATTTCGTAAAATCAAAACCCGTCATATCGCTCGGCATGACTTCATGCTCGGCGAAGTCTCTAAAGTCACCATCCATAATGTCTTTAAAAATACCATTGGCGACAAAAATATCGTTGTGTCCATCGTTTTCAAAATCAAAAATCAAGGCACCCCAACTCCAATCCGTCGCACCAACGCCAGCGAGGTTACCAATTTCTTGAAAATGCCCTTGACCATCATTGAGTTGCAGGCAGTTTTGAATCATTTGATAATGATAATTGGCAACATATTTCGCTTCTTCAAGGTGGTAAGCGTCAAATGCCATGACGCGTTTGATGCGGTCATTGTCAGCAGATAACATATCGGTTGTAAAAATCTCTGGAAAACCATCACCATTCAAATCGGCAATATCTGCACCCATACTCGAAACGGGTGTATAATCTATGCGATTGATAAGGTCTTCTTTAAAAGTACCATTGCCTTGATTGAGGTATAAATAATCCCGTTCAAAAAAGTCGTTTGAAATATATAAATCGGGCAAGTTGTCATTGTTTAGGTCACCCGTCGCAACGCCCAAGCCGAATCCAATAGCACTCGAATAAATACCCGCAGCTTGGGTGACATCCGTAAAAACATTCCCGTCATTACGCATTAATTTATCGCCACCCATTTCGTCGGGCGTTTCCCGCATACTTCTGTATAACTCAATGCGTCCAGGGTTTTTGAAACTATTATTTAAAATATAACAATCTAAATCGCCATCGCCGTCATAATCAAAAAAGGCTGCGTGGGTACTAAAACCTTGATTATTGAGGTTGTATTCCTTGGCTTTTTCCGTAAAAGTGCCATTACCATTGTTGATAAACAGTTCATTTTCTTTGTTGCTGCCCTTGATATCGCCCGAATTGCAGACATAAATATCCAAAAAACCGTCAGCATTAATATCCACCATAGACACGCCTGTACTCCAAGCCCTTGTGCCACCAACACCTGCTTTTTCGGTTATGTCTTCAAACTTTAAATTGCCCTTATTGAGGTACAATTTATTTTTGTTTTGGTTGGACGTGAAATACACGTCTGGCAGACCATCATTATTGATGTCCCCAACTGCCACTCCCCCACCATTGTAAAAATTGCGATAGGTGAAAATATTGAACCCCTTTTCTTCAATCACCGTGTTTTCAAAGTCAATACCCGTATCGGTTATTTTTTCAAAAACTTGATTTAGGGTATTATCATTTTTTTTACACGATGTGTAAATGCAGAGACTTAGTAGCCATAAAAAAGTGGAAAAACGCATAAATATTTAGTTTTTTGATACGCTGTAAATTTACTCAAAAATAGCATAAAACACAGAATATGTACCCCCTCAGTGTTTACTATCTTTTTTATCCTTTTTTATATAAAATCAATTAAATCTGCTTACTTTTAAATTTCATTAAAAACATAAACCACCCATGAGAAAACAACTGTTTTTTCTATTATGTACCCTGTTTTACGCTCATGCGCTTCATTGTCAAACTTCTGTTGAATGGTGGAAACGCAACAACCTGCGTTTGATACAAACCAATCTGCCCGCTTATGAGGCGGCGACTTTAAATCCCGATAGTTTAGTGAAAGACTTGATGAATTATTCGGCTAATACCTTGATTATCAATGCAGGAGGTATTATGGCTTTTTATCAAACACAATTGGATTTTCACTATAAAAACCCGTGGCTGAAAAACAATATGCTGAAAGAGGTTGTGGAAAAATGCCATCAGCAAGGGATAAAAGTCATTGTTCGTTTTGATTTCAGTCGCGTGCATGAAAGCATCTTTAAAGCGCATCCCGATTGGTGTTATATTTCACCCAAAAATGAGCGCATTATCAATACTGATATGTATGTGGTGTCCATCAATGCGCCTTATGTGCAGGAAAAAGCGTTTAAAATTGTAGAAGAAGTGCTTACCTTTTTCCCTGTTGATGGCATTTTCTTAAATATGCCCGGGTATCAAGTCAATAATCCTTATGAAGGTAAATATCACGGCATTGACCAAAATGAATATGATAAAAAACGCTTTATGGAATACAGTCATGGGCTGTCTTTGCCAACAGTTGAGAATAAAGCAGATACCGTTTTTCAAAAATACCTCGATTTTAAAAAACATACCATCGAAGAGTGGTCGCAACGCTTGCACACATTGGTCAAATCAAAAGGTAAACACATTGCTATTTGTACTTATTTGGATAAATATGTTGATATTATTCGACATGAAAGCCAAACCAATTCGTTACCTTATTTCCCCTATTCTGCTTCTGATAATGTGAATAATGCGGCACATTCTTATCCAAATCACATTATCAGTAATAGCAGTATCCAACAAATTTCATTTCAATCCCGCTACAATGCCATAGAACCCGAAGAAGCCCGTATTCGCTTATATGAAAATATCGCCAATGGGTCGGGTTTAGATTTTAGCATGATGGGCGATATGCGCGGCTATGAAGATGAACGCAATTATGAAGTGTTTAAAAAAGTCTATGCTTTTCATAAAAAGAATGAAATCTATTTCGGCAAGTATAATTCTGTTGTCAAAATAGCTTTAATAGCACCCGGTCCGTGGCCTGGTGGCGACCCTATGCAAGAGTATAGAGGCATACAACTGATGTTGAAAGAAGCCCATGTGCAATTTGATATTATCGAAGACGCGCAGATTGTGAATTTGGCGGATAGTTTATCAAAATATAAAGTAATTATTCTGCCTGATATAACCTATTTGAGTCCTCCCGCGATTCAGATATTGAAAGACAGAAATCAAGCAGGAACGCATTTGATAGCTACAAACAGAACCCTTTTTGACGCACCCGAAGCGTTAAAAGATATATTTGGTGCAATCATCGTCAATAAAGACCACGACGGCGCAGGTTTTTACATCAATCCCAATGATAAAAAAGTGTTTAAACGATTTGATAAACAAAGTATGCTTTTTTGGAAATTCAATTTGGGTTTATACGATTTTTCAAAAGCGGATAAAACATTTTTACCCATTCACAGCAAAGGCAGACCGGGACCGCCGGAAATCATCGGTGGACATGACCCAACACATTATTTTGCAATGGGTGTGAAAGAGCATCCACAAAGTAAAGCCATTTTACTGCCGATTAATCTTGGCAAATTGTATTATTTGCATGGCTACGAACAACATAAAAATATCCTTTTAGATGTGCTTGATTATGTCTATCCCAACGCCGATGATTTGGTAAAAACCAATGCGCCGCCTCGCGTAGAGGTCATTTTGCAAGAATATCGTAAAAACACAATCCCCGATAATGCCTCTGCTATGCCCAATGGTATGATAGTGCATTTGGTCAATTTGACGGGTTTTAGTGGGAATACGTATTTTGATGCCTTACCCATTTACGATATTTCATTCAACGTCAAAACCAATTTTAAACCCTCAAAAGTATTTGCCTTGACAACGCATCTGCCTGTGAAATTTGCTTGGAAAGACGGTGTTTTGACGTTTAAAATTGCAAAATTGGCAGAATTTGAGGGCATTGTGATTGATAAGTGACCCCCTCAGTATTTCAGTCAAAGTTTTAGTTTTTATGGTTCAACATCTTACTGCAATTCATCAAAGAACGGCTCGTATGATACGCCCCTTTCCAAATATGACTTTTATCTCCAGTTTTTTGCTGTGGCTCTTTATCAAGTCCGCCCGCATACACATCTCCATGCTCATAGTCAATAAGATAATCCTGAATGTATTTCCATTGTTTTAAAAATTTTCCATAATAATCCATCTCGTCTTTTGGAAATAATTGCGCCATATATAAAAGGGTATTCATAGTTTCGACTTGCGCCCACCAGTTTTTGCCGCCTTTGACAATGGTCAATACGGGTTGGTTTTTGAAATAATAACCACCGTCATAAACACCCCCGACGGACGCATCAAACCCGAATTTTAGTCCATGATCAACCAGTTTTTTGGCAATTTTGAGTGTTTTTTCATCCTTAGGTTTCCCTAAAGCCGTAGCCGCATCCATCAATAACCAAGCGGTTTCAATATCATGTCCAAAAGAAACATGGTCTAAATTAATGTTCTTTTTTCTCACTTCATCAGTAGAATCTCGATAGGAACGGTGTGCCCAATCGGCTTCAAAAAATAAATTCAAAAAACCTCTATCATCGGTCATCGTATCTCTAACAAGCGTTAACATTTCCTCCAAGCGTTTTTTGACCAAATCATCTTTCCAAACTCCATACAATTCCGTAAAAGCTTCCATTAAGTGAATAGAACTGTTTTGGTCCTTAGCCGGTGTATTGCCCAAACCAATTTTCAAGGGCGTACCATTTTTTTCTAAAAATTGAAAATAGCCACCATATTGAGGGTCGTGGCTGTGATTTTCTAACCAATAAAAACCTTCTTTAGCCAAATTTAAAGCACTTGTATCGCCACTGAATTTGTAATACGCCGCTAAAGCATAAATCGCAAAGGCATTGCCGTAGGCTTGTTTGATGATGCGGTTGTTTTCTGGAATGGGCTGCCCTGCTTGTGTCACTAAATTATAAAAACCCCCATTTACGGCATCCCACATTTTTTCTTTTAAAAACCGAAAACCATGTGCGGCTACTGAGGGGTATATGGAGTTTTGCGGATAAAATTCTGCTGCTTTAGAAGCCGTCCAAACGTGCCTTGCCTGTGTGACAACCATTTTTTCTTGACGTTCCTTTTTTTTCCATTGGTAATCGAAATTGCTCAAATAACCACCAAAAGCTGTATCTACGACTCGGGGATACCACTTTTTGAGGATTAAATTGTCTAAAACATCGTTGATAGCAACTTCTGGCGGAGCTGTTTTTGAAGCAGTTTCTTTTTGCACTTGTTTACAAGCTAAAAAAACGAAAAGAAAACAACCGAGGAGAATTGTATGTTTTTTCATCAAAATGTAACACCTTTTTTTTGAAAGTAGGCTCAGGCAAAAATAACCAAATATCACTTAGAAATAGGCTTATTTGTTGAAATTTTCTATGAATTCTTTGTAATTTTATGATTGCATACATTTTAAGTTTACGATTCAAAAAAGCATATAAAATGAAAACTCTATTTCTGTTTGTTCTATTTCTCTCTCCTTTTTTTTGCCAAGCTCAAGATGCTCCTGCCGTACAATATAAGGACGCTCAATCCAGATTGGATGATGATTTTATTAAAAGATCTAAAACCCAACTTATTGAAGTAACAGGCAGCAGATTTTTATATGATGACTATCTCCCAGGAGAATTGACGATGAGAAATGGTCGTAAATATGGAAACGACTTACGCTATAAGTTTGATGAATACCATAACACTGTGCAGGTGGAAATGCCAGATGGTAAAGAGTTGGTTTTAGAGCCTAATGACATCATAATATTCAAATTACATGCTAAAAATGATACACTCGTTTTTTTTAAATCGGTCCTACCTAAGAGTAAAAGTATTGAACGGCTTTGTTTAATTTTATATGCTTCCGAACAATATAAATTGATAAAATTACCAAGCAAAAGGGTGAAGAAAACGCAGAGCAACGCATTGAGCAGTTATAAAGAAGCCGCCGAATTTGAAGACGATTCGCACTATTTTTTAAAAATTAGTACAGGAGATTTCAATGAAATCAGGTTGACTAAAAAAGCCTTAACTAAAGCTTTCCCGACTCAAAAAGCAACATTAAAGCAGTTTTTTGATACCCCTCAGTATAAAGAGCTAAATGATTGGAATATTGCCGAAGTTTTGAAAAAGATAGACAACTAAATATCAATACCTAATGCTAAAAATAATGCTGGTTTGGCGTTTTGCCCTACTAAATGTCCTCACTTTTTTTACGCCAAAAGCAGCCGCTTTTGACTGTCGCGGGGATAAAACCTTGTCGCAAATGACTATTGCGTATAATCACGATATCAAACCGCTTGACTGGGTAGTTAAAAAACTAAACAACCAAATTGGTAAAAATATTAAATTTTCGAGTTTTGAGGAAAATGCCCATATTCAGGTTTTTACAAAAAACGATAGCCTCAAATTTAGGGCTGCGGGATTTACGGAAACGGATTTTTCAACCATAAAATATGATGGCTATCGCTATCAATGGTCTAAAGATTTGAAAACACTAAGGGTTTTTGCCAATGAAGGAGCTGGTGCAGCCAATGGATTGTACGATTTAAAGCCTTTTTTGAATTCAATAACCGATTTACAAAAAGTACATAACAAAATTTTTACACCTACGACGGAATACCGCATTGTCAAATTCAATTTGCCCTGGTCACCTTATCGCAATAGCCCTGCCACCACTTTGCATACGGAAACGTGTAGAGATTTGACATTTTGGGAAGCATATTTGGATATGATGGTGGACAATAAATTCAATGTTTTGGGCCTTTGGAACAAACACCCTTTTTCGTTTATGATTCGGTCAAAATCGTTCCCAAAAGCCACTGGTTTTAGTGAAAAAGAAATGTTGGAATGGCAACACTTTTGGACGACATTGTTCAAAATGGCAAAAGACCGAGGTATTCAAACCTTTATAGTCAATTGGAACATCGTCGTTTCTCCAGAATTTGCTAAAGCTTATAATGCCCTTGAATACAGTGATTTATCCGATAAAGTTAAAGCATATACCAAAGAGTCTGTTACACAAATAATTGACGAATATCCAGACCTCACAGGCATAGGCGTGACTTTGGCAGATTGGATGGGCAATTTTGATGTGAAAATGAACCCCCAAGAGCGTGAAGATTGGATTGCAGAAACTTTCGTCGCAGGCATGAAAGCCGCCAAAAGACCTGTCAAATTTCTTCATCGGTCGGTTTTGGCGGGCGACCCAATGGCAATGCGGCAATTAATTGATAAAGCCGATTTCAAAGACGAAACATTAGTCGAAATTAAGTTTAATTGGTCACACGGGCACTCCACACCGACCCTTGCCATTACCCACGATTATCACTCTGGTGCATTGGATGAACATTTTTGGAAACCGACTCCTAAAAATTACAAAATTCAATGGATGGTTCGGAATGAGGATTTTTTTATTCTGAAATGGGGACAAACGGATTTTATCAGGAATCATATCCAAACCAACCTAAAACCCTACGTAAATGGCTATTTTGTAGGTTCTGAAGGCTATATTCCAGCAACGGATTATTCCTTAAAACCAAATATCACTTCCAATTGGAAATATACGTTTGAAAAACAATGGCTTTTCTACGCACAATGGGGGCGTTTGCTTTATGATATTAACACGCCCAACAGTTTTTTTATTCAATCTTTTGAGGAAAAATATGGCAAAACGGTTGGTCATAAGTTGTTTGAAGCCTATCAACTTGCTTCGAAAATGCCGCTGACGTTGGCTTCATTTTATCGCTCAACTTGGGATTATACCCTTTACAGTGAAGGCTTTTTAGCACCCGAGCCGTCCAACAAAGAAGGTTTTTTTGACAGAAGTGCACCATTTATTTCGATTGAAGAACTCATGGAACATGAAACACTTGACCCTAATTTGTTATCCATAAAAGACTATTTGGTGGGCAAGAAGTCGGGTCAATTGAATTCGGACAAAAAAAATCCGATTCAACTTGCCGCTGAATTGGAAAAAGACGGCAAGGCAGCCTTAAAACTGCTTAAATCCATAAAAACGACCAATACAAATATCCAATTAGAAAAGGCAGATGCTCAAATTTGGGCTCATTTAAGTATCTATTTTGCCAATAAATTGAGGGCGGGCGTTGCTTTCACAAATTTTAAAGACAATAAATTGGCTTCGGATAAAAACTTGGCACTCAAACAATTAAAACAAGGATTAGACCAATGGTCTAAGCTATCAAAGATTGCAGATACTTATTACAAACCAGTGCCACATGTGGCACTGGATAGTTATAAAAAAAGTAATCAAAACCTGTTTTCTTGGTCAGCATATTTACCTGAAGTGAAACGAGACATTGAGATTGTTCAGAATTGGAAATAAGCTTTGAAAATTGTCTCAATACTGAGGGGGGTAATCTTTATTTAAAAGACTAAAATTTTATACATAAAACCATCATTATAATGCTTTTGTGTACAAAATCAGTTACTTTTATACGCCTTTTCAAAACGATTAATACGCACCTACTACGCATGTACATGGCATATTAGAGAATATTAACGAAATCATTGTGGGAACTTGGCAATTACGAGAGATAGGAACAAATGTTGGGGCATCCCCATCAACGAGTTATAATAGTAATGGCTCAAGTAATTCAGGATGCGGTTTTGGCTCGTCAAATACGAATGTTTCATGGACAGCTGCTAATGACAATTCACGATATAGTTTTAACGAAAAGGGTGAATATGTCCAATCTCTTGATGAAAAAGTAAAATGCAAAGGCTCGTATCAAATAGGAACGAGCGATTTGGTTATTACGGCTACTTGTCTCGTAACCACAAGTAGATTTGGGGTTCATGATTTTGCGAAAAAAGAATTAATACTCGGCGATGGCTTAAAGCTCTATCGGTATGAAAAATTAGATAAAAATTAAAAAAGTGAATAGATTTTCATGGTTTTTTTTACTTTTTAGTCTTTTCGTAAAGCCCATAATGGCTCAACAAACTTGGTCAGAGGTTTTGCCAACCATTGGCACGTTTTCATCACCTCGATTATCTGATTTGAATCGAGATGGTGTCAAAGACATCATTTTGGGCGGCGGTGGCGTGGAATTTCAAACATCTGATACTGCTATATTCGCTTTAGATGGTAAAAGCGGCAAAATGTTGTGGCATGTAAAAGCAAGAGACCAAATATTTGGCTCAGCTGCGTTGATGGACATTACGGGCGATGGCATTGATGATGTTTTTTTAAACGGAAGGTCTTCAGAGCTAAAAGCCATAAATGGTGCAACTGGTAAGGTTATTTGGGCTTTCGATACCGTTTTGTATTCATTGAATAAGACCAAACGCTGGTTTAATTTTTACAATCCGCAATTTATTCATGACGTGGATAATGATGGATTTAAGGATATTCTCATCTCAAATGGGGGTGATATTTGGGTTGCACCGCATGATCCGAATAGAGCCACAGGGCGTTTGGTAGTGCTGTCTTCAAAGACGGGCAAACTCTTGGCTGATGCCGATATGCCCGATGGACGTGAGATTTATATGTCCATCAGTATAGATTTCAATGAAGCGAACCCCCTCAGTTCCAAACTTATTTTTGGAACGGGCGGCGAAACCATAAGGGGTAATGTGTACGTAGCGACATTAGATATGGTGCTTAAAGGCAATCTCTCAAAGGCTACGCTCTTGGATTCCAGTTTAACGAAAGGTTTTGTAGCGCCTCCTGCTTGGGTTGACCTCAATAAGGACAAACAAAAAGATATTGTCGTGGCAGCTGTTGATGGCAGACTCATGACTTATGACGGTCTAACAAATAAAAAACTTTGGCAAACCACCCTTGAAGGCACAGAAGCCTATAGCTCTATGGCAATCGGTCAGTTCAATAAAGATGATATACCCGATTTTTTTATCACATTTGCCCAAGGCGTTTGGCCCGATTTGAGTTGGACAAAACAAGCCATGATAAACGGTAAAAATGGACAAATAGAATACCTCGATTCTTTAGGATATTATCAAACTTCCAGCCCCGTTGTCGTAGATTTGACAGGTGACGGTGTAGAAGAAGTGATATTAAGTGTTGATTATCAAGTACTTGACTCAATAGGTAGAAAGAGTTTTTTTACCACACTTTATGCCATTGATTTTACTCAAAAAAATGCACTCCCTATTATTGAAGGCTTGCCTGGGCATAATGTTTCCTCAACACCTTGGGTGGGCGATATGGACAATGATGGTTTTTTAGACATCGTTTATTGTCAGGGCACCAATTCAAAAAAGACCTATACTTTTGATGGTTTGCGCGTCACACGCTTGAAAACGACTTTTCCGATTACAAAACCTATAAAATGGGGGTCTTATATGGGTAGTTATTATGATGGCGTTTATAGACATTGATACGATACCCCCTCAGTATATTGGCGTCTAAGGCTCAAAAATCTGCGTTCCAGCATTGCCCATATACCCTTCCCACAATACTTTTTCACGAACTTTAATACTTGTGCTGACTCGTTTTACCTTCATACCCAGAAAGGAAATGATGTCGGTTGAGGCACTATAATATTGTCCATAAACGATATCAATGTAGCCATCACCGTCCATGTCATTGAGGTAAGGAGTTGTGAAAACATTCTTAAATTTAGGCGCAACATCAATATCTTGGGTGGATTTCTTAGCAAAATCAATGACCAATACTCTGTTTTTGATGTCCAATTTTTCATTTGAAACATAACCTCTATCACAATTGTATTCATTGATACTCAAAAAGGCTTCTTGTCTGCCATCATGATTGATATCATAAATGACAGGTGAAGAAAAACCTGTACACCCTAATTCATTTTGGTAAGCAATATGTCCATTTTTACCGTCTAACATAATTTGTACAGAACCTTTACTGTCTGGCCAAACGCCCTTACTGACAAAAGT
Source organism: Saprospiraceae bacterium (assembly GCA_043721685.1). Lineage (GTDB taxonomy): Bacteria > Bacteroidota > Bacteroidia > Chitinophagales > Saprospiraceae > JAAFJT01. The sequence goes on from JAYSQG010000138.1 coordinate 12,520, forward strand.
AAAAAAGTCAGGCGTTTTGTCATCCGTAAAATAGCCAACGGCAAAGGCATTGCTCGATTCGGTATTTGGCACATTTTGCTTCCAAAGTGTTGTCAACGTTTTGCCATCAACGGCAAAAATCCGACTACCGTGCGAAATAGCGACAAAATCCAACACCCCGTCAGTATTTATATCCGCTGCACAAGCGGGTGCAATAAATCCATGACCTGTATCAGCAGCCACGATGCTTGCTTTTGAAATATCATTACGCATAAGGCTCGCCATATCGGTTACATACAAATGCCCATCGAGGGTTTCACCTCCTGAACCAAACAAAATTTGTTCAGTCCCATCTTTTTGTTTCACATATAAGGCGGGCATATTCGACTCACCACCGTCAGGGATTGTATCTGCTGCCAATACATCGCCGTTTTTTGCATTTAAGACCATCAAAACGCCTGCAATGCGCCCTTCTTTTTTGTAAGGTTCAGCTTTGGCATTGCCCCCACACACCACCAAAAGGTCTCTAACGCCATCCCCATTCTGATCGGGAATAAGCACTGGGTTTTGCATATTGCGGTCAGCATTTTTGAGTTTAGGATGCGTGGGATATTTGGGTTTCCACGTCCAAATATTCTTTCCCGTTTTGCCATTTATGGCATAAAATTGATTGGAACGTCCGCCAATAAAGACATCAGGTGTCTTATCGGCATTAATATCTTCAAAAATGGCTGAACCATACATTTGGTCAATGCAATGATGCTTCCAAAGGAGGTTTCCTGATTGTCCATCTAATGCCAATACCCCAAATTCTGATTTTTGGAATTCGTTTTCACCCGCACCGATGACGATATCCAACACACCATCTCCATTGAGATCCATGGCTCTGGGAGAAGATTGAGAGCCAATGACGGGGAAATTTGCTTCCCAAGCCAATTCGGTTTTCTTTGGTTTGCAAGAGACAATAATCAAAGCCGATAAGAGGATTAAAATAACTTTTGAGCGCTTGTCCATTTCACTTTTTTAAATTTAATCAAAGATACAAATCCCTTGTTTTTTTGCGTATTTTTTTATCTTTACAACTTTAAATCACTTATTTTTAATTAAAAATAAAATTGAATCCGTATAAAAATAAGTCAAATGAAATCTACCCTTTTTTTATTCCTATTATTAAGCCTCATCAGTTGTAATTCCAATTCTGATTCCATTTTCAAAAAATTAGATGCGAGTGATACCAACATTCAGTTCATCAATAAAATTGAGGAAACGGAGAAAGACAATGTCTTAAATTACGAATATTTCTACAATGGTGGTGGTGTCGCTGCTGCCGATTTTAATAATGATGGGTTGATAGATCTGTATTTTACAGCCAATCAAGGTAGTGATAAATTGTACATCAACAAAGGCAACCTCAAGTTTGAAGATGTGACGGGAAAAATGGGTATTACTTGGAACGGCGAATGGAAAACGGGCGTAACCATTGTGGATATTAACAATGATGGTTGGCAAGATATTTACGTCTCGGTTTCAGCCAATATTGATAATCCAACTTTGCGAAAAAACAAACTGTATATCAACGAAGGCGGCTTAAAGTTCGTAGAAAAAGCTGCCGAATACAACTTAGATCTATCCACTTATACCACCCAAACTGCCTTTTTTGACTATGATAACGATGGCGATTTAGACGCTTATGTACTAAATCACAATGTTAGAGACTTCAAAAGATTTGATGTTGAAGCCATTCATTTTATGCGCGATTCGCTGGCAGGCGATAGATTACTCCAAAACAACAATGGAAAATTTACAGATGTGAGCGCACAGGCGGGTATCAAAGGCAACCCCATTGGCTTCGGTTTAGGGATTCATATCGCCGACCTCAATAATGATGGTTGGCAAGACATATATGTCTCAAACGATTATATTGAAGAGGATTATCTCTACATTAACAATAAAAACGGCACTTTTACAGACGAAATCAAGTCGAGAACCAACCATATCAGCTATTTTTCGATGGGCAATGATGTGGGCGATATAAACAATGATTTATTGCCAGATATTATCACGACCGATATGTTGCCCGAGGACAATAAACGTCAAAAATTACTCTTTGGTCCTGACAAATATGAGACTTATCTTTCGCTGTTACACAATGGTATTCATCCATCTTCTATGCGTAATATGTTGCAGCTCAATAATGGTAATGGTACTTTTAGCGAAATAGCGCAATTAGCGGGTGTGTCAAATACCGATTGGTCATGGTCCGTTCTTTTAGCGGATTATGACAATGACGGCTTTAATGATTTATTCGTGACCAACGGATATTTGCGAGATTACACCAATCTGGATTTTATAAATTATCGTGGCGATCAAGAGCGACAAGAAGGCGTAAAAGTCATAGATATGGTTAAAAAAATGCCTTCAACTAAAGTCGCTAACTATATTTTCAGAAACAATCAAAACTTAACTTTCACGAATAAACAAAAAGATTGGGGCTTTGAAACACCCATTATTTCCAATGGAGCCGTTTATGCAGACTTGGATAATGACGGTGATTTGGAAATCATTACCAATAATCTCAATGAAACAGCTTCGGTTTATAAAAATTTGAGCAGCGAAAAAAAGACGGGCAATTACCTCAATATTCAACTCAATTCTGATAAAAAAACTGGCGCAAAATGTTATGTTTTTTCAAACCAATTGACTCAATATCAAGAGTTTACACCGACACATGGCTATCAAAGCAGTATGATGACATCCCTACATTTTGGATTGGGAAAAAATGAGAAAGTGGATAGTTTAGTGATTATTTGGAACGATGGAAAAATTCAGAAACAGACGAATATAACAGCCAATCAAGTATTGAATATTAGTTATGCGCCCAATGCTTCTTCCTTTGTTTTGCCTGCCAAAAAAACATTTTTTGAAGAAGTGAATACCCTCAATTTTGAACATAAACAGATGGTAGTCAATGATTTTAATATGCAATTTCTACTTCCGCACATGTATTCATTTCAAGGACCCAGAATGGCAAAAGGCGATGTCAATAAAGATGGTTTGGAGGATTTATATATAGGTGGTGGAAAAGGTCAAGCAGGGACTATTTTTCTACAACAAAAAGACGGAAAATTTATCCCAAAAGACCAACTTGCCTTTCTACAAGACGCACTTAGTACAGATACGGACGCTGTTTTTTTCGACGCTGATGGAGATGGCGATTTAGATTTATACGTGACGAGCGGTGGGTATGAGTATTTGCCCAATGACCCCGTCCTTCAAAATAGATTGTATTTGAACGATGGCAAAGGCAATTTTACAAAAACGTCAGACGCTTTACCGAATGAACATCGATCCGATTGTACGGTCAAAGCGCTCGATTTTGACCACGATGGCGATATGGATTTATTTGTCGGCGGCTCCGTGATTCCTCATAATTATCCATTGCATAGCCCCAGCCGTTTGTATCGCAATGATAACGGCAAGTTTACGAAAGTAGAAAGTGATGTTTTCAAAAATTTAGGCATTTTGACGGATGTCCTTGTCCTCGATTTCAATAAAGATGGTTGGCAAGATATAATTGCCGTTGGAGAATTTTGTGGCATCGTTTGTTTAGAGAATAAGAATGGCGTTTTTAGCAAAAGCAATGATAATTTGAGCCAAATGAAAGGTTTTTGGCAACGAATTTATGCCGACGACTTCGATAAAGATGGCGATATGGATTTGATTGTGGGCAATTACGGACTAAATTCTCAACTAAAAGCCTCGAAAGAACAACCTATGTCCGTGGTTTACGATGATTTTGATAGTAATGGCAGCCTCGACCCAATTTTGTCTTATTTTATTCAAGGCAAAAATTATCCTATTTACAGCCGGGATGATATAGCCAGTCAATTGCCCATTTTGAAGAAGAAATATAACTCTTATGAGCTTTATTCTACAGCAACAACAGAAGAGGTTGTGGCAGAATTTAAAGGAAAACAACCTAAGAAATTAGAACTCAACACTTTAGAAACCGTCTATTTGGAAAACAAAAACGGTCATTTTCAGAAAAAAGAACTGCCCATTCAAGCCCAGTTTTCGCCTGTATTTGCCATTCTTTCCGTGGATATTAATCAAGATGGTTTCAACGATTTGATTTTAGCGGGCAACCAAACCCATGGGCGTGTGCGCATCGGGAATATTGATGCCAATTTCGGTCAAATTTTCTTGAGCGACCAAAAAGGCAATTTTATATATCATTCAGATTTAGGTATTAAAGGCAATGCTAAAGATTTACAAATTATTGGTAATCAAATTATTGTAGGTGTAAATGATCAAAAAATACGGATTTTTAAACGGCATTAACGCCCCGTTTTCATAGATAAAACGAGGGGAAATACCGAAAATACTGAGGGGGTGAAAAACCCATTAATAACAAACCTATTTTGGATTCAATCAAGAATAAACATGAGTCATTAAGCGCTTTTGACACCAAAATACTGCAACTAATAAAGTTGTACGCACTGCTTTACTTGAAAAGGCACCAAACAATAGGCACCAAACTTGTCTACAAAGGACTAAATTTAAAAAACAACAAATAATGTCAGCTGATTATCAACGAATCAAACACCAAAACTTTTAGCTGTGTAGCCTCCAATATTGCGAATCGTATTCTTAGCCAGAGAAATTTCGTATAGTTTTTTTAAGATCGTTTTGAGTTCGTTTTCAGCCATCACCTTTTCCGCTTGGGTTTTGTTAAGTCCGAATTCCGTGGTTAAACGTTTCAAAATATTCGTACTTTGTTCATCATTCTTAGGTAATAAGGTCTGATTAGTTGAGACTGTAAATTTTAGAGCAACAACCGGTTTTCGCCCTCTACCCAATGTTTCACCCAAAATGATGCTGTATGTGAACTGAATATCCGTGTTGGCGTTAATTTCCTTTTCGGCGGGCATCAAAACACGGTTGGAAAAATCGGTAAAACTCGGATAACTGTCTTTCCCTTTTGCATTAATGACGATAAGCAATTTTTCAGCTCGATCAGCGATACAGTAAAGGATTTGTTCGGCATGGCTTTATACATCGAGAGCATTTCGTAAAGCCTTTTGGCATATTTCGAGTTGAGGCTCAAAGCAGCATTGAGTTGAAAGGTTGTAAATTTTTCTTTCAACTCTAAATAAAACGGCAAAACCTGTCTGGAAATCTCTATTTTTATTATGCCTTCGCCCGAAAGATATTCCGCAGATGCAACAAAAGACGCTTGCAAAATATTGCCATTCGGTAACGTCGTTTCAAACACGCGACCAATAAGTAACTTGGTTGCCTTCCTAAAAGCCACAAAATCTATCCGTTCCCCCACTCTATCCATGATTTCACGGGCAGAAACGTAGTAAAAATCGCCCGGAACGTCATTTTTTTTGATTTGCGCCATGACCATATATAGAATATTCTTCTCTAAGGCAGTCATATCGTATCTTGCAATCGTCAATAGATTGTCTTGCCACAGGGTTATGTCTTTCTTTCCCATTTCATCCGAATTTGAGGCAAAAATATTAAAAAAAGGCATAAAAATAAGAGATGTTGTTTTTTAAAACAGGTTTTGCCGTTTTTAATGGTCTGTTTGGACATTATTTGCCGTTTTATTAAGTCATTTCCACGCATGAAATGTTGTTTTATTACACACGAAATGTTGTTTTATTCGATTCTAATCAATTATGAATCAATCTCTTATGAGTATATAAAATAATTAACAAATAATTTTTCAAACTTTATTGATCTCTCAAACTATTGATTCTCTTTAAATTTCTTTGAGATTTTTAAAAAAGAGTTGATCATTTTGTTTTTAAAATTGCGCGAACTATAACCATAGGGCCGTCTTAGTTATAGTTGCAATCGGGCTTCTTTTTCTATGTTAACAAGTCAAGCTATTTAGCTCAGCATGCTAAAGGCATTTCTTTATAGATACCATAGGCAATATTATTTCTAAAAATATAGTTTATTACGTTTTGAACGTCATTACGTTTTAAATCCTCTTTACTTTCTAAACGTAATGACGTTCAAATCTAAATTTATTTTTTACCTTTGCCGCATCAATTTTTAAATAAATTTTATGACAAAAATTATTGCGATTTCTAATTTCAAAGGCGGTGTCGGTAAGACCACCTCCACTGTTAATATTGGGGCAGCTTTGGCACTTGCTAATAAAAAAACGCTCTTGATTGACTTAGACCCACAGTTCAACTTGACTCGCTGCTTGGGTATTCGGACGGAACAGAGTATTTACGGTGCTTTACGTGGCGATTTTCCACCACCCGTCGTCGAGCGTTTACCAAATCTTCACGTATTGCCATCGGCACTCGAATTGATTAAAGCAGAGTCGGAGTTTGTCAGCGAGTACAAGCGCGAAGAAAAATTGAATCACTTATTGAAACCAATTGCCCATCTGTACGACTTTATTCTAATTGATTGCCCACCGAGTTTAGGCGTTTTGTCCCAAATGGCTTATACATCGGCAGATTTGATTTTCGTTCCCATCCAATCAGAGTACTTAGCATTGACAGGTTATGGGGTTTTGGCGGAAGCCTTGGATAGAATTGGTTTGGAAATAGATGCTGCTTTTGTGACCCAATATGACCAACGCCAGATTTTGGATAGGTCTATTCTCGAAAAACTGAAAAGCACGATTTCAGATAAACTGCTTGAATCAATAATAAGGCAAAACGTGGCTCTTGCGGAGGCAACAACACGCGGCGAAACAATATTCGAGTATGCGCTGACTTCCAATGGCGCGAAAGATTACAGTGCCCTGACTCAAGAAATATTGACTAAATTTTAAATAATAAATCACATGTCAAAAAAGAGATTAGATATTCCAGACGACTTGACGAGTAAATTAGTGGGTCAACCAGTCGTTTATCCGACCCCCTCAGTATATCCACCTGTTTCAGAGGTTACAACGAATAAAAATGTGGGCGGACGACCTGTCAAAGCCGCCAGTGTTGGACGGGTCAAATACACAACCGCTATTTCAAAAGATTTGATTCGTTTTCTCCGTGTTGAAGCAGCACAGCGAGATATGACACCTGCAGACCTTTTGGAAATTATAATTTCAGACTATCAAGACAAAGGTTTAACTGAACAATGATGTTTTATACTTTATTGCGTTTAAAACGTTTTTAACGTTTTAAAGTATAAAACGTCTGGACGTTTTTATTGATTATTACGTTTAAAACGTTTAAAACGTGTAGAAGCGTAAGGCATTAGTAAAAAGGAAATTACTGAAAAAGCATCTTCCCAAAGATGTATGTGAAGTTATAAGAAACAGCATTATGCTCTTTTTAGGCTTATTTTTTAAAGCTAAAGGATTTTTCAGGTGAACGCTCATAACCTGTGATTCTTTTTATTAAGAAGGCTTAGAAAGTGATTATTCAAATTCTATTGTTTTAATAATTTATTGACTTTTAGGGTGATTTTTCAAAACGGTGTGCTCTTATACACGTTTTGTACGTTGTAAACTATTTAGTGTTTTGTACGGTTGGAACGTTTTGAACGTGAATACGTTCAAAACGTTATGTATTGCCTGTCGTTTAATCTTGTGTCAAATTTTCAATTCAACGTTCACAAAATGTCAAAAATAAAAAAGGAACTAACAACGATTCAGTGTTGAAGGGTCAGCGATACGGATTTTACAGCAGAATGACTACGATTATATTTCGTTGACAGATATTGCTAAACCCTTTAATACCGAGAACCCGTCCATTTTGATTATCAACTGGCTGCGGACACGCGACACTTTAGATTTTTTGGGCGTATGGGAAAAATTAAAAGTGAAGCAGGACGAAACAATTTTGTACTATCTGCAACTAAGTGGATTACTGAAACGAAAGCAATTGGCATCATTTCTAAAGCGGGACGATATGGCAATACAGGGATATTGCACTTGGTTTTTGTTACTGAACTGGTTGCGGGTTCGTAATTAAAGAATAAGTCTTAAATTTATCATGACTAAAGCTAAAACAAAAAATGCGAAAAAGTTTTTGGCTTTGGTTTCCC
>JAYSQG010000139.1:0-34469 GCA_043721685.1 Saprospiraceae bacterium
AATAGTTGATATTCAATATAGAATACAATTTTTAAAAACATATTAATAATCGGGTCGAAACTTGTGATGTATGGACAGCCTCTAAGGTATCCGATACGTGCAATCTAAGTTTTAACGTTGAACAATCACTTTTTTAACAGTATTTTTTCCGATTTTCACAAAATAAAAACCATTAGGAAAATTAGATAAATCTAACGTATATTGTTGATTATCAATGTCTTTTATAGACATCATCACTTGTCCAATACTATTCAAAACCGATAAATTACTGAGGGGGTCGCCATCGGTTGAAACGGTCAATTCACCAGAAGTTGGGTTTGGTGCAAGCGTGATTTTTCCAACATTTTCCACATCGTAAGTCGCATTTGCCGATTCATTATTTTTAGCATAAGTTGAGCCTCTGATAACAAAATTGCCTGTGCCGTTTGGAATACGTGCATAACTTCTATCATCAACTTGCGCACCAAATGTCAAACTGTCCAATAATTGACCTGTTGAATTAAGTAGAGCTAAAAACTCGCCACTTTTTGAGAGTTTAAAATTGGCGTGGTACTTCCCTGCTGAATTTTGGCTGCTGTCTTCGTCTGCCCAAACAATCAAATAACCGCCTGCGGGAATGGATGTATTAGCAGGAAAAGTCCATTTTGTGAGGTTTGAAGGGCTGTCTGTGATGAAATAACCACCAATATTGACCGCTTGTGTGCCTTTATTATACAACTCAACCCAATCATCGTTTTGGCTAAATTCATCTTTAACTGTTGAAATATTTGAAGCCATAAATTCATTGATGACAATATCACTTGCTACTTTCGTGGCGTTGATGCTGTAATATTCATGCTCTGAACGTTCAGGTGAAAAAATACCTGCATTGGCATTTTCTGCCCAAATATAGTATTCGATTGACGCATTAACCAACTTGAAACCGATGCCAAAAACGCCATCGTTTGCCGCACCGTCTTTGTGCAAACCATCGTCGAACATCTCCACGCGCTTGAAAAAATCGCTGTTTTTCAAGCGATAACCTATCAAAACACCGTTAGAAACATGACCCGTTACCTTAGCCGTTACCCAAACTGAATCATTAAGTCTGACGTTTGACGTTGTGGTGATGTTTGAAATAACAGGCGGTGTTGCTTTCATAACCGCCAATGTATCGAGGTATTTTATTTTGTTTTCAACAAGACTCACAATGCCAGGCGTTCCACCGCCGCCGCCACCCGGAGGGCCTCCTATGCCGCCTGTTGAAGCGTAGTAGAAATTGGTTTTGAACAAAGCATAAGTACTCAAATTATTCGGGTCGCCTTGAACAGCAGCGTCAATAATGGTGCGCATCGCTTCGCCACGTGTGCGGTATTTGCCTGTTTTGAACGCTTCATTATTCATCGTTCTAATATGCGCAATGTACATTTTGCGGAAACGGTCATTAGTTAACAGTTTAGAAATCAATGGTTTAGCTGCATTCGTTTCATGGAGAAACGGCGATAATTTTGCCATGCCCAAACTGTCTAATGTACCACCCGCACCTGTGCCGCCTGGGAAGCCACCGAAAGACATATTCAAATCCCAAATAATAGGACTGAAACGGTTGTTGTCGTCTCGCCAGAGGTAATAATTTTGTGTAAAATTGCCTGTATAACTGTCTAAATTGACAAAAAGAATGTTGAAAGCGAGCATCCAAAGCGTATGGTCAACGTCCAATATTTTCTCAACATCGGCTGTTTTGTTGTTCAAAGTATCGGCTAAATGTATGAGTTGTTTCCAACCATAGTCGGAATAAATTTCATACGATTTATAGTACAAAGACGAATCCGTACCCAAATAAGCCAAAGATGAAGCACCGCCGCTACCGCCCATGAGCGAAGGGGGAGTGCCTTTCACAAAAATATTGCCGTCAGATGATGGAAATTTCTTTTTACAAAAAGATTTTGTTATGGCTTCTGTATTGGTATAAAGTCCAATAAGAACATCATTTACCCACACTTTTGCGTAGTTCGCTCTTGGCAAATTGGTATAAGGTTGCATCAATTCATAACTCAATGCCTCGCGCACACACGAGGGGTCAGAAAAGATATTTGACAACTTGATGTCCTTGTAGCCTTGATAGTTTTGCGATTTGACATTATCCAATTCGATATGCCACGGGTTTTTTACACGCGTCGCACTGAAACTCGAATTGCCTTTGTATTTCACACCCACCGAATCGAAAGTGACACCATTGACAATCACTTTTTGGCAAACCGTATAAGGTTCTGCCGTAGATGCTGCCGCCGTTACAAGCAAACTGTTCCAATTTGACTGTGTGAAATAGATTTTTATCTCCTGAATTTTGGTAATATCATAAAAATCTTGCGCCAAAACGGTTGTGATACTGAGGGGTATTAAAAATACACCTAAAAGGATTTTTTTTAGAAAAAATTGGCTTTCCATTGTTAATAAAGTGTTGAATATGAAATAATTATGGATAATAATTGGTTTGACACTTTTTTTAAAAAAAACTTGCTGTTACTTATGCAGATACAATTTCAAGGTGTCTGTTGCAAAACCTGTAAATATACCTAAGCCATTTGTAATATTGGTCGGTGGCGGTGTCAAATTGAGCGAACTGTTGCCAGTTTCTTCATACAAAGCCGCATATTCGGGCTGAACGTGCATCAATATCGAAATTGCCATAATATTGAAGGCGTGGCGGCTGTATTTCTGCACCATTCAGTTGTGTCGGACAGTTAAAAATAGGCGGACGATTGCGTCCTCCGAAGTTAATTGTGCCGCCAAAAATGGATTCGGGCGATGTCTCCAAATTTTTAAACGCAGACAAATAGAAAGTGTTATCAGTATTTGTCCACGTCAATTTTACGGGGTCGGGAAAGGTCGGACGCACACCGCCGCCAAACGTAATCTGTGCTATCGTCAAATCAGAAACACTTATTTTAAAGTCTTTGGGTTTGGTCGGTATCGTGGTCGTTGCAGTTATCGCTTTACCATTATAATTGAACTTCAAAAGATATGTTTTTTCTGCAATAATACGTGTACTCGACGTGTAATGTCCGCTGTCACCTGGTTGTAAAGCGATTGTTTTTCCATCTACTTCAAGCGAAACGGTCAAATTACTGAGGGGTTCGGCAACCGTTACGGAGTCTGAACCAAATGGGATTTCTTTTTTTATAAGAATATTGATGCTGTCTCCTGAGCCTAAATAACCCTCGACAACGGCACGAGGTGCTAAGGTTGAAAGGTCGTCGGTTTTGGTGCAACCGATAAAAAAACAAGAGATGAGCAATAGGCTATATGTAATGGATTGTATTTTCATAACGAATATTTTATTGGAAAATTTATTTCTATTTTATTGATTTTGAAAGATTTATAGAACACAGATTCAATTGATTTGCGCTGATTTGCACAGATTTTTTTGCCATTCTGTAAGAGTCTAAAAATCAGTGTAAATCAGCGCAAATCAGTTAAATCTGTGTTCAAAAAAAAGAACCTACCGCAACCGCCATGAGAAAGCAATATTCGGCGTAAGCCCCAAATAATTCACACTCGTTTCAACGATTTGGTTTGATTCAATTTGGAACTCTTTATACCATGTATTTGTCCGATTATACAAGTTGAAAATCGAAGCACTGATGCTGCGGGCTGCACCGCCTTTGTTTTTCCAATTATAAGTTGCGGCAATATCCAAACGGTGGTAATCGGGCAAACGCAAGCCATTTTTATCCGTGACGGTTATATAATCACGGGTCGAACCGTCCAATAAAGTCAATTTATAGCCGCCTGTTGGTGCGGTATAAGGTCGTCCACTCGCATAAATCCATGTGGCAGAAAAATCCCAATTGCCTAATTTATAGATGCCGACCAATTTTAATTCATTCCGCACGTCTTGATTGGCATAAAACGCCTTGCCATAATCCGCAAAATCATATTTGACTTCTGCCAATGAATAAGAAACCCAACCCGTCAGTTTGCCATATTTTTTTTGAATCAATAAGTCAATGCCCTTGGCATATCCACTGCCTGCGGCAAATTTTTCTTCATAACTCACCGAGCGCGGTGCAGGACGGATACGCAACGAGTATTCGCTCAAACCTGTCAAATCCTTGCGGTATGCTTCGACGTCGAACAACCAATTTTTGTTTTCATAAGCCGCACCCACTATATAATGTGTCGCTGTCGAAACAGGCAGTCGTGCGTTGTCCGCCAAAACCCAAAAGTCGCGGCTGCCTTGCAAAATGTCCTCTCTGATGACCCCTTTTGACGAATTGATTGTACTTTCCATACGCCAATTTGAGTTTATACTGAGGGGTCACATCATACGTCGCAGAGAAGCGTGGCTCGATATAAGTCTTTGCCGTAGGCGTAAAATAGCTCATTCTAAGCCCTGGCAGAAGGCTCAATTTGCCCAATTTTATATTGTCTTGCAGAAAAGCCGTTGCCGTCATGCCGTTTGTGTGGCGGTCAATAATGGTCGTCGTATCGTTCTGAGCATACGTGTATTTGATGTCGTTTTGCGTTGCACCGATGCCAAATTCTACTTTATTTTTGCTATTGGCTTTCCATTCAAAATCCACTTTGGCAGAATAATCCTTCAAATTATTATCCTCCAAAGTACCTGATTTTATGGTTCTACTCACGCCCGAAGTGTCAGGAACAGATACATCAGAAGTGCGGTCACGATTGGAGTAATAATTGGAATAAGACACCAACGTATTCATATAAAATACATCGGAAAACCGACGACTCCACTTCAAAGAGCCGCCTAAATTGCCCCAATTCGTTTGGTCGTTAACACTGAAATTGAAATTGCGCCCGCCGCCGCCGCCAAAACTCGGCAAACTATTGTCGCGCGAATTGTCCATATTGTCCGTTCCGTTGTACAAACTCAAGGAAAGGACATCTTTTTTAGTCGGTTTGTAGGTCATACGCCCATTCAAGTCATAGAAAAAAGACTTAGGTGTGGTGCTTGCGAAATTAATACGACCACCGCCTGGACCACCACCTTGTGCTGTTTGAGTCGTTGTTGCTGTCGTCGTGCAGCTATATTTATCAAAAATCTTTTGATACAAACTCGTTTGGTAAGAACGCCTAACGGCAAAAAGGGACGTGAATTTATCGCCAATTGGCACTTCAACAAAGGCATTTGCAGCCAAAAGCCCTGCATCTAAACCTGAATTGAATTGTTTGCTGTTGCCTTCTTTGCCTGTAATTTCAGCAACTGACGAAATGCGTCCGCCAAATTTGGATTCAAAACCACCTTTATACAACTGCACGTCTTTCACCGCATTTGGGTTGAAAGCAGAGAAAAAACCGAACAAATGCTCGACGTGATAGACGTTAAAACCGTCATACAAGACCAAGGTTTGGTCAGGTGTGCCGCCACGTACATACAAGCCCGATGAGTTTTCATTCGCTGCCGAAACGCCTAGCATCAGTTGGAAAGAACGCATAATGTCCTTTTCACCAATCGAAGGCAGTGCTGCAATTTTGGCAGGCGACAATTTAAGCATCGAAATTTTTTCGTTGGCTCGCAGTAATTCCTGTCTGTCGGCTGTAATAGTCACTTCATCGAGTGTTTCGGTTTGCGATTCGAGTTCGATGAGCAAATTACTGAGGGGGGGCTTTGGCGACAAAAAATACATTTTGGTTTTGTAACCAATATAAGAAATTTCTAAACCGATGGTATCTGACGACACATTGAGCAAAGTAAAATAGCCGTCCACATTCGAAATCACGCCTTGCGTTGTACCACGAATTACGATGCTCACAAAAGGCAGCGGCTCGCCTGTTTTCACATCTTTGACGATGCCAGTGAGTGTAAAACCTTGTCGTGTGGACTTGCCTTGAAAACGGGTACTTTCTTCCGCCGCCTTAGCTTCCGCTATTTTTTGCTTGTTAAAAACGAAAAAAGTACCTGAATCATCACGTAAATAGCTAAGGTTTGTTTCACGAAGGCATATCTCAACGGCACGTTCTGGTTTTGTTCCCGAAAAGAAATACGTTATGCGTATATCCTTGATATCTTCCTCTTTGTAGCTTATTTTCATACCATATTTGGTCTTAAAAAGCTCAAAAACATCGTGTAGTGTTTGATAATTGACGTACTCTTTGATTTCCGTCGGAGTTTGTGCTGCTATGCTGGCATTAAAGGAAACTTGAAAAAAGGTGACCAATAAGAGCGATAGCAAAAATTGTTTCATAAAAATATTAATTTTTGATTCTGTTGACCTTAGTCACGCTTAATCAAACGACAGAGTTGCGCTTTTATACCTCCTCAAAAAGAATGTGCCGACAGATAGGGGAATTGTGGAGACGAGTTGTCTTATTGATGTGCTATTTTTTATCCGAAATATTGCGCTTTTCATACCGTTAAAAATAGGTTTCATCGAATAACAGGTACTGTATATTGCAAAGTACCGTTGAATGGACATATCTTTGCATCATATTCAACAGAAGAAAACAATATCTATCATAAAAATCTAAAATCTACGAATCATGAAAAGCGACGAATTGAACAACCCAATCATCATTATTCTCCAAATAGTCAAATACCTTTTCGGCGGCTAAATCGCCTTTTTTATCTGAAAAACAAGGCTGTTTATCACTTTTATAATGCTGTTCGTCCATGACGTATAGGGTTAAGTGTAACACGTTTGTCTTTTCAGAGGTCTTAAATTTGACTTTATGCCACTATATTTTTATTAAAATGCCATTACAATTTATTTAAATCACCCGATTGTTTAATTTTTTTTGTCATTCTGTGTACTAACGTTGGCAGGGTTTTAAACCCTGCCAACGTTCAGAATGACAAAAAAAGCCGTTGAAAAATCTATTTCTTTAACAGACGGAAATCAATTTCCGTTTTACAAACTTTTGTCATGAAAAAGCTATTTGCACTTTTTATTACCCTCTCTTTTGCCACTTTTAACTTTGCACAAACAGGAAAAATCAGCGGTCGTATCGTTGCTGCCGACGGTAAATCAATGGAATTCGTTACCGTCACTTTACATCAAGCCAAAGACTCTGCGCTCGTCAAAGGCGAAATCACCGATGAAGCAGGTAAGTACGAATTCGATTTGTTGAAAAACGGTCAATACCTCGTCGTTGCACAACAAGTTGGTTTGAAAAAAACGACAAGTGCCCCCCTCAGTATTTCGGGCAATTCTTTGACTGTCAATGATTTAAAACTCATCGAAGAAACAAAGAACCTAAATACTGTAACTATTACGGCTCAAAAGCCTTTTATCGAACATCAAATTGATAAGACTGTCGTGAATGTCGAAAACAGTAGTATTGCTGCTGGTTCGACGGCTATGGAAGTTTTGGAAAAAGCCCCAGGTGTTATCGTTGACAACGACGGAAAAATCACTTTGCGTGGCAAAGACAACCTACGGGTGATGATTGACGGCAAACCTTCGCAGTTGTCGCAAGAACAATTGGCTAATTTGTTGAAAAATCAAAATGCCAATTTGATTCAAAAAATCGAAATCATCACCAATCCGTCTGCCAAATACGATGCGGCCGGTAACGCAGGCATCATCAATATTGTGATGAAAAAGAACCAATTATATGGTTTGAACGGTCAAATTACGGCAAGTTATGGTCAAGGCATTTATTATAAATTGTCAAACAGCCTTAATTTGAATTATCGTTATGGCAAATGGAATCTGTTTGGTTCTTATACTTATAATGACCGCGTTAATGTTAACGAAGTCAATATCACACGTTTGTTTCACGCCGACAATGGGAAAGGCGTTTTGACCGATTCATTCGTAGCAAAGTCACATCGTTTCAATCCCTATATTTCTAACTCATGGCGCGCAGGTGTTGACTACAATGTATCTAAAAATACGACGATTGGCATATTGGCAAACGGCAGTTTTGGGCATCGCAATACAAGCGTCCCAAATCGAGGCGAAGAAAATCTAACAAAGATTTTTGCACCCGACGGAACGCTTCGTTCACAAGCCTTGACCTCGACACAACCGATGGAAAACTGGGAGGAGCTTTCAACAAATCTTAATGTTAAGCACACTTTTGACTCCTTAGGTAAGGAAATTACCGTTGATGCAGACTATTATTCATACAAAAATGGTCAAGACCAAAACATGATGATTACGAGCCTGGGTGAATCAAACCTGTTTCAAGAGAACATCTCACGTGGCAATTTTGACATCAAAAGCTTAAAATTTGACTACACGAACCCCCTCAGTAAAACCGCTAAATTTGAGTTCGGCGGCAAGACAAGTTTCGTCAAAAGCGACAACGATATTCATTTTTACAATACGATTGATGGCAAACGGACATTGGATTTGACTATCACCAATGACTTTATTTACCACGAAAACATCAACGCCGCTTATGGCAATTTGTCGCAAGAATTGAAGCATGGCTTGAGTTATCAAATCGGTTTGAGAGCCGAAAACACTAATATCAAAGGTCAACAAGTGACTACCGATACCAGTTTTACACGTCATTATACGGATTTATTTCCAACCGCTTTTGTGATGAAAAAATGGGGTAAAAAGGACAAACACGCTGTTCGCGTATCGTATAGCCACCGCATTGACCGCCCGAACTATCAAGACTTAAATCCATTTCGTTTCTTTTTGGATAAATATACATTTCAACAAGGCAATCCAAATTTGACCCCTCAGTATTCCAACAATTTTGATGTTAATTATACATTTATGGGGTCTATGTCATTGGGTGCTAATTATAGTAAAACAAATGACGCGATTACATTTGTCTTAAAACAAGACGATGCTAAAAAACAATCTTTTGTTACAAATGAAAATTTAGCGACAAAGACAAATTACGGTTTGTCTTTGAATGTGCCGATTCCAGTGACTAAAAAATGGATGATTTCAACCAATATTAACTACTTTATTAATCGTTACGAAGGCAAATATTTGGGTGATGATTTGGATTTAAAAATCCCTGTTTTGAACCTTAATATTCAAAACCGAATCACGTTGCCAAAAGATTGGTCGGCAGAAGTGAGTGGTTTTTATGTCTCAAAAGCAACACAAGGTTTATTCGTGGGCAATGCGTTATGGGCGATGAATTTGGGTGTTTCCAAGCAATTAATGAACAAAAGGCTCTCTTTACGCCTCAATGCACAGGATATTTTCTGGACACAACGGTTTTCAGGTCAGTTGAATTTCCAAAATGTAGATGTTCGGGTCAATGGTTTTGGCGACAGCCGCCAAGTTCGTTTCACAGCGAGTTATCGTTTTGGCAATCAAAAAGTACAACAGGCTCGTCGCCGCAGTGGTGGTGCAGAAGATGAGCAAAATAGGATTCAGAAAAATGGTTAATACACTCTAATAAACGAATTTTTTTATACAATTTGGTTTTAATACTGAGGGGTCATTTTGCTACGCCTCAGTATTTTTTTTTAAATCTCAAATCACAATCATGGAAAAAATGACATTTTCGATAAAAATGATAATTCTCATCTCTTTTTTGGGTATTTCAAATGGCTTAAGTGCCCAATCGGATAAAGAATTATACACCCAAATAGCACATTTAGACAGCGTTTTGTTTAATGCTTATAATTCACAAGATATAGAAACGATGAAAATGATGTTTACCGAAGACCTTGAGTGGTATCAAGACAATGGTGGTTTATTGTCTTATCAAACCGTTATAAGTAATTTTCAAGCAATGTTTGAACGATTTAAAAACTTAAACACACCCATTCGGAGAGACCTCGTCGAAGGTAGCCTTGAAGTTCATCCCATTAAAGATTATGGCGCGATACATATTGGGAAACACACATTTTGTCATTGGGAAAATGGTAAAAATGACTGTGGTACATTCAAGTTTTTAATGATTTGGCAGAAAAGAGACGGTGTTTGGAAAATCAGTCGAGTGGCGAGTTATGACCATTAGAATGCTTTTTTTTTAACAAAGGTGTCATAAAGCATTGTTAATCAACGACTTAAAAATTAATCGTTTATGATTCCTCATTCCTCATTTCCTATTGTAATTTTGTTCCCAAAATAAATATATGCAATCACAATTTGCTACATACTTCACGCTCGGACTCGACCACATTGCCGACCTCAAAGGTTATGACCACATTATTTTTATCATTGCTTTGTGTGCCATTTATCGGCTTTCAGAATGGCGCAAAGTAGCGGTTTTGGTCACTGCTTTTACAATCGGTCACAGCATCACGTTGGCACTCGCCGCCCTTCAAATCGTGACCCCTCAGTATAATATCGTCGAAAAACTGATTCCTATGACGATAATGGCAACGGCTTTGTACAATGTTTGGAAAAACAAAACGGCAAATACAGAGAAAACGACTTTTTCTAAATCATTGAATATCAATTATTTATTTGCGCTAATTTTTGGCTTGATTCACGGATTAGGCTTTTCAAATTATTTTAGAGAACTATTGGGCACAGAAAGCGATATTCTTGCGCCCCTTTTTGCGTTTAATATTGGTATCGAAGCGGGTCAGTTGAGCATCGTTGCTGTCATTTTATTGGTTTCGTTTTTAGCATTTAATGTATTGAAAATTTCGCAACAGTCTTGGACGCAATTTATCAGTGGTGCAGCGTTTGGGATTGCCGTTACGTTGCTCTAACCCAGCGTAATATCGTTGTTCAGTGCTTTCATTTTCAAAATACAATTTTTCAAGAATGATAAAAAATCATTTCTTAACCTTGAAAAGGCCTAAAATACTGAGGGGGGTATTTCTAGACAAAGTATATAGAAAGCTCTATGTGTTTTCAAAAAACAAGTAACTTTACCTTATTTTTTTAGAAAACAGAATAAAACCAAACATAAAAATGCCAAATTTTAAAGAAATAGCCTTCAATCGAAATGTTTTTAAGGCAACAAAAGCGTCTCAAAACGACGAGACTTGGGAAACGCCTGAAAAAATACCCGTCAAAACCGCTTACAATACTTCTGATACTGAGGGGGTAACGGCACAGTTTGTCAGTGGTTTGCCGCCTTTTTTGGGTGGTCCTTACAGCCTTATGTATGTCACAAAACCTTGGACCATACGGCAATATGCGGGGTTTTCGACTGCCGAAGCCTCTAATGCATTTTATCGGCGCAACTTGGCGGCAGGGCAAAAGGGCTTGTCGGTGGCTTTTGATTTGGCGACGCATCGGGGCTATGACAGCGACCATCCACGTGTGACAGGCGATGTCGGTAAGGCAGGTGTAGCGATTGACTCGGTGGAGGATATGAAAATCCTTTTTGACCAAATTCCACTTGATACGATGTCGGTTTCGATGACGATGAATGGGGCGGTCATTCCCATCATGGCATTTTATATTGTGGCGGCAGAAGAACAAGGCGTGGGGGCTGAAAAACTAAGCGGCACGATTCAGAATGATATTTTGAAGGAGTTTATGGTGCGCAACACGTATATATATCCTCCCGAACCTTCGATGCGGATTATTGCCGATATTTTTGAATATACGGCACAGCGAATGCCTAAATTTAACTCGATTTCTATCTCTGGCTACCATATTCAAGAGGCAGGCGGGACGGCAGATATTGAGTTGGCTTATACATTGGCGGACGGTTTGGAGTATATTCGAGCGGGTTTGAAAGTCGGTTTGAGTATTGATGAATTCGCACCACGTTTGTCGTTTTTTTGGGGTATTGGTATGAACCACTTTATGGAAATTGCTAAAATGCGTGCAGGACGTATGTTGTGGGCTAAAATTGTCAAGCAATTTAATCCAAAAACAGCTAAATCCATGATGTTGCGGACGCATTGCCAAACTTCGGGTTGGTCGCTCACAGAACAAGATCCTTTTAATAATGTGGCGCGCACAACGATAGAAGCGATGGCGGCAACACTTGGTGGCACGCAGTCGTTGCACACAAATGCGCTCGATGAGGCAATCGCTTTGCCAACCGATTTTTCAGCTAAAATTGCAAGGGATACGCAGCTTTTTATTCAAAAAGAAACGGATATTACAAAGGCTTGCGACCCGTGGGCAGGTTCTTATTATGTCGAATATTTGACAGAAAAAATCGCTGAACGGGCTTGGTCATTGATTCAAGAGGTGGAAGAAATGGGCGGCATGGCAAAGGCAATTGAAGCGGGTTTGCCTAAACTACGGATTGAAGAAGCGGCGGCGCGCAAACAAGCACGAATTGATGCGGGAAAGGATTTAATCGTCGGTGTCAATGTTTTCCGACACGAAGAGGATTTGCAATTCGACCTTTTAGAAGTAGATAATTCGACTGTGAGGGATTCTCAAATCACTCGTTTGCAAAAAATGAAGTTAGAAAGAGACCCCTCAGTATTCGCAGCCTTAAAACACCTTGAAGAAGTCGCACGCACAGGCGAAGGTAATTTGCTCGAAGCGGCTGTGGATTGTGCTCGAAAACGGGCATCTTTGGGTGAGATTTCAGACGCAATGGAAAAGTTGTTTCGACGTTTTCAAGCGACAACGCGTTTAGTATCAGCTATTTATAGTCAAGAGAATCAGATGAATGATGATTTTAAAAAAGCACAAGCTTTAACGGATAAATTTGCCGAATTGGAAGGTCGTCGTCCACGTATTATGATTGCCAAATTGGGGCAGGACGGGCATGACCGAGGAGCAAAAGTGATTGCGACCAGTTTTGCGGATTTGGGTTTTGATGTGGACATCGGACCACTTTTTCAAACACCAGCGGAAGCAGCTCGGCAAGCAGCCGAAAACGACGTGCATATCCTTGGCATTTCGAGCCTTGCAGCAGGACATAAAACCCTTGTACCTGAAACGATTGCAGAATTGAAGAAATTAGGTCGCGGCGACATTATGGTGGTTGTTGGCGGTGTCATTCCGCCTGCGGATTACACGTATTTATATGAGTGTGGCGTAGCGGGCGTTTTTGGACCTGGTACGGTTATTCCGAAAGCGGCGGCGCAGATTTTGGAGATGATGATTGAGATGATGATATAGAAACATTCAATCGAATTCAAAAAATGCTAACAGACAAATTTTTTTGTTTTGTCTTTTTTTTGTAAAAAAAAACCTACTTATCAGTCAATAATACGGGTTGTTTGTAGTGAATTAACAAAATAATTGCCCAAACCCTTTCAAAATGGTAAAATAAAGGTGTGTTAGAGGATGTATAGCGGCATTTTGAAGTTCTAACAAATATTTTTGATGTTTTATTAATTTTGAATCTTTAATTTGTTTCGTTTTATGAATGAAATTTCGTTCTTTTGCACCGATTTTTGAGAAAAAGTAAAGAAGAAATTGAAAAAAAAAGGCATAAAACAACCAAAAGGCAACCAACTAAGGCGCATTTTCGAAAGATTTGTCTTCAATTTTGATGTTCTTCAAAATCTAATTTTCAAATTTCTATTAACCAGCATTATTTCATAAAAAGATAGAAACAGCGAGGAAACACGATATATGAGATTCTTCAATTTTTTCACACAAGAGTTAGCCATTGATTTAGGCACTGCCAATACACTCATCATACAAGATGATCAAATTGTCGTAGATGAGCCTTCCATTGTTGCTATAGACCGCAAAACAGGTCAAATCCTTGCCGTCGGTCAAAAAGCCATGCAGATGCATGAAAAAACCCACGAAAATATCAAAACGATTCGCCCATTAAAAGACGGTGTTATCGCTGACTTTCAAGCTGCGGAAAGTATGATAGAGGGTTTTATTCGTATGACAGGTGCACGTCGTCGGTTTTTCACGCACCTGAAAATGGTGATTTGTATTCCTTCGGGTATTACAGAAGTCGAAAAACGGGCTGTTTTTGAATCTGCTGACCATGTTGATTCAAAAGAAACGTACTTGATTCACGAACCAATGGCTGCGGCATTGGGTATCGGTTTAGATGTCGAAGAACCGATTGGCAATATGATTATTGACATCGGCGGAGGTACAACTGAAATTGCTGTCATTGCTTTGTCGGGTATTGTTTGTGATCAATCAATACGAATTGCTGGTGACGAATTGACAATGGATATTTTGAACTACATGAAACGGCAACACAATATCCTTATCGGAGAACGGACAGCCGAACAAATAAAAATACACGTTGGCTCGGCGTTGCCTGAATTGGACAATCCACCAGACGATTATGCGGTTAACGGACGTGACTTGATGACTGGAATTCCAAAACAAATCACGGTTGGATATAGTGAGATTTCTCATGCACTTGACAAATCCATATCAAAAATCGAAGACGCTGTTTTGAAAGCTCTTGAAAGTACGCCGCCTGAATTGGCTTCAGACATCTATAAAACAGGTTTATACCTCACTGGTGGTGGGGCGTTACTGAGGGGTCTTGATAAACGGATTTCAATGAAAACGAAATTACCAGTTTCAGTAGCGAATGACCCTTTGAGAGCGGTTGTTCGTGGTACAGGCATTGCTTTGAAAAACACACATAAATTTACGTTTCTTATTGATCGTAAACGTGTTTAATAGAAATATGAAGGATGAAATACGAAGGATGTAAAGGGTATGTATCTCATATTTCATCCTTTCTATTTCATACAATTCCAGCCAAATGATTTTCTCGAAACTCATTTGGCTGTTTTATTTAAAGTGTCATAAAAGATGTTTACTCATAAACAACTTATGACAAAGACGACTGCAAAGGCGAATGAATTTTCTGTTAAGATATGGCAATTTTTTACTGTTCTTTTTTCTTGAATTCTCTGCACTCTATATGGTGGCACGATACAACAAGAAACAGAATGAGATTTACCAGAGCTCGGCAAATCTCGTCAGTGGCTATATTTATGAAAATGCCAGTACTGTCAGGAACTACTTCTCCATGCAAGCCGTAGCAGATAGCCTTGCCCGTGAGAATGCGGAACTTCGTACCCAACTTGAAGCATCAAAATACATTGCCGTGCAAGAGCGTGGAACCGTTCTGTTCCCCCTCGATACCTCTACAGTTCGCCCAGATACAACGCAAAGGAAAGATGTCATTCAACAATTTAAGTATATAGCCGCTGAAGTCGTTAGCAATTCGATTGCTCGGAATGATAATTATATAACCATCAATCGAGGCAGCAATATGGGCATCCAAAACGGAATGGCTGTCATCTGCCCTGACGGTATTGTCGGGATTGTGCGCAATGTCACACCACATTATGCGCAAGTTATGTCCATTCTGAACAAGCGCATCAGTATTTCAGCCATGGTAAAAAGGAATCGTTATTTTGGCTCGCTTGTTTGGGACGGCATCAACCCACGAATCATGACATTAGAAAACGTACCAAAACATGCTGATATGATCCGAGGTGACACCATCGTAACCAGTGGATTTTCAGATGCTTTTCCAGGCGCCATACGTATTGGTCGTGTGGTTGATTTTAAGGTAAAAAATGGTTTTTATGCAATTGATGTTGAATTATGGAACGATTTATCAAATATTAGTTACGTTTATGTCGTCGAAAATTTAATGCTATCAGAGTTAAGCCAGTTCAAAAAGTAAAATGAGTAACACCATAATATTGCGGAACATCGTCCGAGCCTTCTTTCTTCTGGCATTTCAAGTGCTGGTACTGTCGCAGATCAATCTAGGCGGAAAATCTTTCAGTTATATCTCCATATTTATATACCCGCTTTTTTTGATGTTTTTGCCACTGGTAACACCCGTGTGGTTAATGATGCTCATTGGCTTTGTTTATGGCTATATCATTGATGTTTTCCTCAATACGATAGGTATGCACACCGCAACATGTGTTTTTATGGCTTTCATCCGTTCAGGTTTAATTCGTTTTTTTGAACCCCAAGGTGGATATAAGGAGAGGTCAAGTCCCACACGACGTTCATTGGGCTTTATCTGGTTCTTGCGATATGCTTCTGTTTTTATGTTCATTCATATATTTTTCTTTTTTTCAGTTGAAGAATTTACCCCTTTCTATTGGCGAAAAATTGTATTTTACTCTATACCAAGCTATGCTATTTCAATGGTTTTAGTTATGATTTATAGCTTTTTATTAGACCCAACAGAGTAAAGTCTAAAATTTTATAATCAAAAATACCCCCTCAGTATAAACGATGTTTTGAGATTTTGACGTTATATAGTTTAGTGAATTTTGAATCAAAGAACATGGCAGTTAAAGATAATAATCAAAAAAGACAGTTCATCATCATAGGTGTCTTCCTCTTCGCGGCAGTGGTGCTGTTGGGACGAGCCGCTCAGTTACAACTGTTGTCTTCGACTTATCGTTTGCGTGCAGATGCTATTTCTATTGAAAAAAATGTTTTGTATCCTTCTCGCGGCGTGATTTATGACCGCAACGGCAATTTGATGGTTTACAATAATGCGATGTATGATTTGATGGCAACTTACAAGCAAGTTGACCCCACAATGGACACAACCAAATTTTGCCGTCTATTAGATATTGATAAGTCCGCTTTCAAGCTCAACCTTGATAAAAATTGGTCATCGGGCAAATACCACAAAAGCCTACCTTTTCCTTTCTTAACCATGATAACACCCGTGCAATATGCTCGGTTTCAAGAGTCACTCATCGAATTTCCTGGTTTCGAACGTCAAATTCGGAATGTTAGGGGCTATCCACAGCACAACGCAGGTCACGTCCTAGGTTACTTGAGTGAAGTCAATGAAAAAAATTTGAAAGATTCGGCAGGTATTTATGAACCAGGCGACTACATCGGCACAACAGGTTTAGAGAAATTTTACGAACCCATACTGAGGGGTAAAAAAGGCGTAGAGTTTATTATGAAAGACAACCTCGGACGACGTGTGGGCGCTTGGAAAGAAGGCAAATTGGACTCTCAAGCCATACAAGGAAGGGATTTGATGAGCACAATTGACCTCAAATTGCAGGCAATGGGCGAGAAACTGATGGAGCATAAAATCGGCTCTATTGTCGCTATTGAACCCAAAACAGGTGAAATTCTTGCGATGGTCACGTCACCGACTTTTGACCCAAGGGATATGGTTATCTCAAAAAAGCGGGGCGACTTCATCTCTTCCATGTACCGCGATTCTCTCAATCCCCTTTTTGATCGAAGTGTCAGTGCTAAATATCCTCCAGGCTCTATTTATAAAACAATTATTGGTGCCATCGCTTTACAAATGGGTGTCTGGGACAAGAATAATGGTGTGGCTTGCAACGGTGGCTACTATTATGGTGGTAAACGATTGACCAAATGCCATAATCATTCATACGCAGGTAATTTGTCAGAGGGTATTGAACACTCTTGTAATGCTTATTTTTGTACGGTTTATCGGAGCATAATTGACCGATTTGGTTTTCGAAATGCCCGAATCGGCCTCGATTCCTTGAATGAATATCTTTACCGCTTTGGGTTAGGTCATCGTCTCGACATTGATTTCCCTACTGAAAGAGCGGGTTTTATACCAACGCCTAAATTTTATGACAAACTGTACCGACGCGATAATGTTTGGTATTCTACTAACTTCGTCTCTAATGGTATCGGGCAAGGCGAAAATCAATTAACGACGATCCAAATGGCGAATATAGCGGCTACCATCGCTAATCGTGGTTGGTTTATCACCCCCCATTTGGTACGTGGTTTTAAAGATACCTCGGACCCGAGAGGTTATCGTGCTCTTTTCGAACGATTCGTCATAAGACATGAGACGGATATAACTGCGGCTAATTTTGACCCTGTTGTTAGAGGCATGATACATGTTATCGAAAGTGGTACAGGCGATAATGCCCGTGTGCCAGGCATCACAATTGCGGGTAAAACGGGAACTGTTCAAAACCCACATGGCGACGATTCATCTGTTTTTATCGGTTTTGCACCAGCTGATGACCCTAAAATTGCTGTGGCTGTTTATGTAGAGAATGGCAACTGGGGTAACGATGTAGCTGCACCCATTACAGGTCTAATGGTAGAACATTTTCTAAGAGGCGATATCGATCCAAGCAGACAATATCTGATTAATAAAGTAAATCACACACGCCTTGCATACTCTTCTGGTAGAGGTTATTATGTAACAAAAGGGTATTAAATTGTTGTATGCTGGTATTGTTGTATTATTAAAAGGCTGCATGGAAGGAACTCCATACAGCCATTTAACAATACCAACAATTCAGCAATACAATTTACTTCACAAACTCCAAACTCCGCTTAATAAATGCTGTCAAATCTGCTCCTGTTAATAAGCCTTGACTGACACGAGCAAGGTCATATAAATAATGTGCAAAAGAACTTTGTCTATCAGAGTCATTGATAGTCAATAACTTATCCGTTACAAGCGGATGATTGGTATTGACAACAATAGATTTTGAATCGGGCATACCACCAAAATCCATGGCTGAAAACTGACGCATTTCATTCATCCGACGTGCAAATTCATTCCTTGTAATTTGAACAGGTGCATCCTCTGGCGTTAAGGCTTTTAAGACAACTGTTGTGTGGAAATTATCTTCACCTACAAACGAATCAAAAATAGATTTCACCGTTGCTTGTTGCTCCTCATTCAGGACGGACTCCGTTTTATGGTCTTTCGGAACGATATTATCCGCCGTTTCAGAGTCCACACGAACAAACGTAATCTTTTCACCTTTATATTCCAAATGCTGCATAAAGTGGTTATCAATCACAATATCCATCTCCAAAACATCATAACCACGTGCTTTTGCGGCTTGTATTTGCGCATCGTGTGCATCTAAATTATTAGAATAGATATAAACAACACGGTCTTTATTGTCTGTTTGCAAAGGTTTTACCTTTTCACGATATTCCTCAAGTGTAAAAAGCCCCCCCTCAGTATTTTTAAGTAAAACAAACTCACGTGCCTTTTCATCAAATTTGTCATCCGACAACATGCCGTATTTTACAAAAACACTGATGTCTTTCCATTTCAAATCATATTCCGCACGGTCTTTACGGAACAATTCGCTTAGCTTATCCGCTACTTTCTTAGTAATATACTGAGTAATTTTTTTCACCTCACGGTCACTTTGCAAGTAACTACGCGATACGTTAAGCGGAATATCTGGTGAGTCAATAACACCATGCAACAACGTTAAAAACTCTGGTAAAATCTGCTTCACATCATCCGTTACAAACACTTGATTGCTATACAGTTGCACCTTATTTTTTTGCGCTTCAAGGGCATTTGCGATTTTTGGAAAATAAAGAATACCTGTCAAATTGAAAGGATAGTCAATATTTAAATGAATCCAAAAAAGCGGCGGTACACTGAGGGGGTATATTTCGTTGTAAAAATCACGATAATTGTCTTCTGTCAATTCAGAAGGCGATTTTTTCCAAATTGGCGATGTATTGTTGACGATATTAGGCACATCTTTTTCTTTTTTTGCACCTTCTGGCTTCTCCTTTTTAGTTCCAAATTGGATTTCTATGGGCAAAAACTTACAGTATTTCTCTAATAAACCTTCGATTTTGTAATCATCGAGGTAATCTTTTTCGTCATCAGCAGTAATGTGCAAAATGACATCTGTGCCACGCGTTGTTTTGTTGGCTTCTTCAATTGTGTACTGAGGGGTACCATCACACGTCCAGCGAACGCCTACGGAATCGTCTTTATACGATTTTGAAACGACCTCAACTTTCGCAGCTACCATAAAAGCAGAGTAAAAACCGAGACCAAAATGCCCGATGATATTGCCTTCTTGATATTTTTCTAAAAACTCTGCGGCACTCGAAAAAGCCACTTCTGAAAGGTAACGTTGCGCCTCATCAGCCGTCAGACCAATTCCCTTATCTCTAATCGTCAGCGTTTTAGCTTTTTTATCAATTATGATTTCAATACGTGTGTCGCCGATTTCACCCGCTACGTCACCTCGTTTGGCGAGCGTCTGCAATTTTGTCGTAGCATCAACCGCATTGGAAACTAATTCTCGAAGAAAAATTTCTTGGTCGCTGTATAGAAATTTTTTAATAATGGGAAAGATATTCTCTGTTTGGACTGAAATATTGCCTGTTATCATACCGAATTTAGTTTGTTATAGATTGAAAATAGGAATTTTTTATGCTTGGATTTTTTTTAGAATGCGTATATATTATGCTATCTTTCAAATGCAATGCCATACCCTGATGAACTGACAAAATGACATGTAGTAGTTTTATATCAAACGATATTGCCGTTGAGTTATTCGTAAAAAAAATGAGTCACCCCGATCAAGGACGACTCATGATTATCTAAAAAGATAATAATATTTTAAAGCGCAGCAGCAGCCATAAACGTTTTACGTTCAAGCTTAGGGACAACACCTTTCAATGATTCAAAACGATAACCTTTGGCACTAAAATGCTCCAATACACGCGGCAAAGCATATTCCATACGCTCAAAAGCTTTCAAACTATCGTGAAAAACAACGATTGAACCGCGTTTCGCACTCAAAATGACGTTTTCAAAAACAGCTTCTTTGGATAGGTCAGTGTCAAAATCACCACTCAAAACATCCCACATGACGATACGGTAATGTCTTGTCAAAAACTGCGTTTGGCTCGGGGTCAAACGACCATAAGGTGGACGGAAAAGCCCTGAATTGACCAAGTGAGCACAGTGGCGAACATTGTGGAAAAATGGAATATTATCCGTATTCCAACCACTCAAATGGTTAAAGGTGTGGTTGCCAACCTGATGACCTTCTGCCAATACTTGTTGAAATACTGAGGGGTGCTTCCGCACATTGTCACCGACGCAAAAAAAGGTCGCTTTGGCGTTATACTTTGCTAATTGTTCTAAAACCCAAGGCGTAACCTCTGGAATAGGACCATCATCGAAAGTAAGATAGAGGACTTTTTCCTCCGTTTTAATGTTCCATGTAAAATTTGGGAACAGGCTTTCAAGGAATCGTGGCGTTTTGATAAGATACATAATTTGTTGATTTATAGGCTTTTACGAGAAGATAATTTGTGAAAAATTGATTATTATTGTACGTTGTTATTTTTAAAATTCTAATGATTCGTTTAATTGTCAAACAAAATAAAATGCTTAGTGTTTCTTGAAAACTAAGGTATTTTATGATTTTATTCGTTAGCCGCGATAAATAAGGATGTGATTGAGTCTGTGGAGGATGCTTTTCCGTTTCGATTATACTAAATCAACGTTTCATTGTTGAGTCGTGCTGCCTTGTTTTTGTTTTTTTCAAAAATAAATTTGCAATTAGTACGCCATTTCCGAGAATAAATTTTCTCAAACAAGAAAAAACTAAAATTTAGAATGGCAAAATTGTTTTTCAAGATGATTTTAACTAAAATTCAACTTACTTTGACAAATATAATTTTGAAAGAAAACTTGTAAAATACCTCTGTTTTTTCTGAAAACACACAAATTAATTAAGGGCAAAAGCAAGAAAAAATTGGATTTAAAACATTGCTAATCAATTATTTAGAAATTCATTGCCCTTCATTTACAATTCATCATTTCATTCATGTACCTTTGCGCCGCAAATAAAAACTATGTAAAATAATTACACATACTTCTTATTATGACTTAATTATGGTAGTATAGGTACATCTTTTTTGAGATTAAAATATAAAATATGAGTATTCGCGTTCGATTCGCACCAAGTCCAACAGGGGCATTACATATCGGCGGTATCCGCACCGCTTTGTTCAACTATCTTTTAGCTAAAAAACACGGCGGCACGTTCATCCTACGTATTGAGGACACTGACCAAACACGCTATGTCGAAGGTGCAGAACAGTACATTATTGACGCTTTAAAGTGGTGCGGCATCGCCCCTACTGAGGGGGTCGGTTTTGGCGAAGGACAGTATGCGCCTTACCGTCAATCAGACCGTTTCAAGCAAGGTGTTTATCAAAAATATGCCAATGATTTGCTGGACAAAGGTTTGGCCTATTTTGCTTTCGATACACCGCAACAACTCGAAGCAATGCGCAACACGCTGCAAGCGGAAGGCGCTAAAAACCAATCATACAGCCATGCGACACGTATGCGCGAAGATTTGGGTTTGCAAAACTCCATGCGCCTATCTGCCGATGAAGTTCAAAGCCGCATTGCTGCTGGTGAATCGTATGTTGTTCGCTTGAAAATTACTGAAAATCAAGTCGTTACGCTGACTGATATTATACGTGGCGAAGTTAATTTCAATACCAATGAACTCGACGACAAAGTGCTTTTGAAAGCGGACGGTATGCCGACCTATCACTTAGCCAACATCGTTGATGATTACGAAATGAAAATTTCACACGTCATTCGTGGTGAGGAATGGTTGCCTTCAGCAGGGCATCATGTTTTGATATATCGCGCTTTCGGTTGGGAATCTGTGATGCCACAATTTGCCCATTTACCTTTGATTTTAAAGCCTGACGGCAAAGGTAAATTGTCGAAACGAGACGGCGCAAAATTCGGTTTCCCCGTTTTTCCTTTGGAATGGAATGATGCAGACCCGACAAAATCATTTGAAGGTTTCCGCAGCATCGGTTTTGACCCACGTGCCGTTGTCAATTTTCTTGTTATGCTCGGTTGGAACCCTGGCACAGAGCAAGAGATTTTCAGTCTTGATGAATTGGCAGCCCTTTTTTCTCTTGAAAAAATCAACAAATCAGGTGCAAGATTCGATTTCGACAAAGCCAAATGGTTCAATCAACAATATCTTCATGCCACCTCAAATGAGGATTTGGCGGTACAATTACACCCCCTCAGTATAGCACGTGGTTATGATGTTTCAGAAACGAAATTGGCACAATTTGCTGGTTTAATGAAGGAACGTGTCCAATTTCTTAATGATTTTTTAGAAAAAGGGGACTACTTTTTTGAAGATGTCAAAGAATACGATGCCTCTAATGTCACAAAACGTTGGAAACCAGAAAACCGCGAAAAGTTCAATGATATGCTGAAAATGATGCAAACTTTGGATTATACAGACCCCCTCAGTATGGAACAAGCCACAAAGGAATGGATTAATGCCAACGGCATGAAAATGGGTGAAGTATTACCGATTTTGCGGATTGGTTTAGCAGGTACAATGCAGGGTCCTGCGATTTTTGATATGGCTGCGTATTTTGGAAAAGACGAGACTTTGCGTCGTTTGAAAAGAGCTTTTGCAGAGTTTGATAAGTGGCAATCTCTTTAATCTTTTTTTAACAAAAGACATTATCTTTGCCTAAATGACTGATTTTGAGCTATTACAAACATCAAACAACCTAAATGTAAATGAGAAAACTTAATTTTCTTTTTTGGAATTTGAATAAGAAAAATATAATCAATGAAGTCATTAATATTGTTGTACATTACAATATTGATGTCATTATTTTAGCTGAAAGCGAAATAAGCCCAAGTGAATTACTTTTGAATTTGAATAAAACGGATGTTTTGTTTTCAGCAAATCACCCATTATCACAATGTCAAAAAATTCAAATTTATTCAAAATTTGATTATAGCTTTATCAGTCCACATGAAGAAGATAGTAGGGCAACAATTAGAAAGTTGGAGTTGCCTTTGTTTGAGGCGATTAATATTGTTGCAGTACATTTACCTGATAAAAGTAAACACACTGATGAAAGTCAATCAGAAAATGTTTCGCTATTTGTTGACAAAATAAGCCGTTTTGAAAAAGAAAATACAGATAGAACAATAATTGTTGGCGATTTCAATATGAATCCTTTTGAAAAAGGGATGGTGAAAGCCAATGGGTTTAATGCAGTGATGTCGAGTCAATTATCACAAAATGAGAAAAGAACAGTACAAGGTCGTGAATACAAATATTTCTACAATCCGATGTGGAGTTTATATGGCGATGTCAAAAACAATGTAGCTGGAAGTTATTATTATAATCACAGCGAATTAGTTACCTTTCAATGGAATATTTTTGACCAAGTGCTTATTCGACCAAGTTTAATCCCGAACTTTATTAAGGAAAGCATCGTTTTCTTAGATAGTGATGGAGAAAAAAGTTTGTTAACCAAAAATGGTTTACCTAATAAACGCTATTCCGATCATTTACCTTTATTTTTTACAATTAAATTGAATGAACTATGATGACTAAAAGTAAAAACAATGATTTATGGGCAGAGATTCCAGAAGTAACAGAACTTACGCCAAAACATTTGATGAAAGAGCAAGCCGCTTATCTTAAACAAAAAACAAAGGGTTTGCTACATGCTGAAGTAAGCACAAGCAGAACAATAAATGAGGATGAGATTATATCACCTCAATATATGGATGAGACTTTCACTCAAACGTTTTCTTTAGTTGTACCTACATTGAAGTATCGGTACGACCTTTTTTCTGTTTCTCATTATATTTTAGGTTATCCAGCAGAGTTTCATTATGATGATGGCGATAAAAAAATGATAGCGAATAATGAAGAAGAGTTTTTAAATATACTAAAACATATCTTAAGTTCAGATAAAACAAGTCATATTTTAGCTTCTCTATTAGCACAGGCAAGAGCATAAATAACTGATTTTGAAATGATTAAAGAAATAAAAATAGAGAATTTCAAGTCTATCGAGTCCCTCAATCTGGAATTGGGTCGGCTCAATGTGTTTATTGGGGCGAATGGGAGTGGGAAGTCGAATATTTTGGAGGGGATAGCGTTTGGTGGTACTATGTTGACAATGTTGACAGATAGTTACGCTTTAAATAATATACTTAGTAGTAAAGGTATAAGAATTACAGATAACGAATTAATGGTTTCAGCTTTTAAAAAACAAGTTGATTTAACTTTTGGTATTGGTTTTACTGACACTGAATTGGATAAAATTTCTTTTAGATTAATTTATAGACAAGATAAACAACATTTTTCTCCAGAAATTCATATGAGTAAAGATTTTTGGGAGTTAGATGAAAATCAAAAAACTAAGAATAAACTCGTAAGAACTTTGCCTAATTTTGCATCTTGGGATGAAAATATTGTTGACGAAGAAATTATTTATAACCAGAAAACAAGGAAAAAATATTTAGAAGTACATGAAGCTCAACGTTTCTTAATATTTGCCCCTGAAAATAATTTTCTGAGGAATTTTAGAGAAGAGGCTCAAATTACACCTATTGGAATAAGAGGAGAAGGATTGTTTAGTCATATTGCGTATCTTTTCAAAAATAAACCCAATTTATTCAAAAAAATCAACGAAAATCTTGAATTATTAGATTGGTTCGACGGTTTTGAAATTCCTAATGATTTAATGTTTACAGAACGACGTATCAAAATAAAAGACCGTTTTTTAGAAGACGGTTTACAATATTTTGACCAACGCAGTGCGAATGAAGGTTTTTTATATTTACTGTTTTATCTAACGCTTTTCATCAGCGATGAAACGCCAAAGTTCTTTGCGATTGACAATATTGACAATGCGATGAATCCAAAAATGGGCAATGAATTGGTGCATTTATTAGCAAAATTGGCAAAAGAACATGATAAACAAGTAATTTTAACAACGCATAACCCTTCTGTATTAGACGGTCTTGATTTGTCTGACGATGACCAAAGGTTATTTGTGATTTCAAGAAATAAAAAAGGACATACTAAAGCCCTACGTGTGCCGTATCGTGAAACAGAAGACAGACTATCCTATCTTTTTATTCGCGGTTCTATTGGTGGCTTACCTAAAAACTTTTAAATCATGCCTAATTTTGGAATTATAGCGGAAGGTGACACGGATTTTGCTGTCTTGCAAAATATCATCATTGGTTATTTCGATGAAGATATATCGGAGTATATCAATCAATTACAACCTAAACGTGGTCAAATAGGTGGCTGGGCAAAAGTATTGGGCTATTGTAGTTCAGCGAATTTTAGAATTGATTTTCAAGTGAATGACTTTATAATAATTCAAGTAGATACGGATAAAAGTTTTGAATTGCCTTTTGATGTAGCACATGAACAAAATGGTAAAAAGTTAACAGTCGAAGAATTGATTGAAAATGTCAAAGAACGATTTAGAAAGAGTTTTGAATCTGCTTTTGGTGATGACTTTTTACCTCATTTCGAGCATCGTATTTTGTATGCGATAGCTATACATGAAACCGAATGCTGGCTTTTACCGCTCTATTATTCAAAAGAAAAAGAAGCTGAAAGTATAAAAAACTGTTACGAGATATTAAATAAAAAAGTAAAAGGCTTGCAAAAGACATATAAAATCTATGATGCTCTTTCCGATGAGTTTACAGCACCTAAAAAATTAGAAAAAGCAAGCCAAGCGAATCCAAGTTTCAAAATCTTCATAGAAAACGAATTAAAAATAAAAATACCCCAAAATACTGAGGGGGTCTAAGAGATATGTCAAAACCAAGCATTCCCGAAGGAACACGCGACTTTTCGCCCGAAGTAGTGGGCAAGCGCAACTATATATTCGACACCGTTAGAAAGGTGTTCGTCAAATACGGCTTTCAACCGATTGAAACGCCGACGTTGGAAAAATTATCAACGCTCACAGGTAAGTATGGCGATGAAGGCGATAAACTGCTGTTCAAAGTGCTGAACAATGGCGATTTTTTGGCAAAAGCCAATAAAGAGGCTTTGGCAACGATGAATTCATCAAAATTGATTTCAAGCATTGCTGACCGTGGTTTGCGTTATGACTTGACGGTGCCGTTTGCACGTTATGTGGTGATGCACCAAAATGATATTGTTTTTCCTTTCAAAAGGTATCAAATTCAACCTGTTTGGCGGGCTGACCGTCCGCAACGGGGGCGTTATCGGGAGTTTTATCAATGCGATGTGGACGTTGTCGGTTCTAATTCATTGGTGTATGAAGCGGAATTGGTGCAGATTTATGATGAAGTTTTCACCAATTTAGGATTGGATGTCGTCATCAAAATCAACAACCGAAAAATCCTTTTCGGTATGGCAGAAGCGGCGGGTATTCCTGATAAATTCATAGATATGACGGTGGCGATTGATAAGCTTGATAAAATCGGTTGGGACGGTGTCGCTAAGGAATTGACTGACCGTGGTATTGGAGAAGAAGCTATTGCATTGATTGATAAATTACTGAAAATTAATAATTTAACTGACTTAGAAAAATTTAGCGACAAATCTGAAAGTTTACTGAGGGGTATCCAAGAGCTTAGAACTTTCCATGAATATTTCGATTTTAAAGGTTCAAAAAACGAAGTGCGTTTTGACATCACCTTAGCACGAGGCTTGAACTATTACACAGGCTGTATTTTTGAAGTTGCTGCAAAAGATGTCAAAATGGGCAGTATCGGCGGCGGCGGACGTTATGATGATTTGACGGGCGTGTTTGGCTTGAAAGGTGTTTCAGGCGTAGGCGTTTCGTTTGGTGCAGATAGAATTTATGATTGTCTGGCAGAACTTGACCTTTTTCCGAAAGACAATGAGCAAAGCCTAAAACTGCTTTTTGTCGCTTTTGATGCCGAAACACACCGTTTTGCCTTCAAATGTTTGAACGAAACAAGGGCGGCGGGCATCAATTCTGAAATTTATCCCGATGCCACCAAGTTGAAAAAACAAATGGATTATGCCAACAAACGCGGCGTACCTTATGTCTGTTTGATTGGTTCTGACGAAATGGAAAGTGGTCTTTTGACTTTGAAAAATATGGAAACTGGGGAGCAAGAGAAGGTTACTATTGCGGATATTATCGCTAAGTTGAAGTAAGGTACAATATTTATATATTTCTAAAACATGGGTTAACAATAACCCATGTTTGACCCCCTCAGTAAAAATCCTATTTTAACGACGTATCACATCATTGACGATTGCAATTTTGTCTAATTCACGGCTAATTGCAATACGTTTGATGTTTGTTAAGCCATATTTTGACAAATCCACGAGTTCTTTCCACCGTTTTTCAGGGTCAATAGGATTGAAACCATAGAGTTTTGAACCATAACCCATGATAAAAGTGCCATCAGGCATGAGGTCAAAATCCTCTGAACCGGGCAGGGTTTCAATCAAAATATTACTGCTATACGTAATTGGGTCGAGTGATTTGATATACCAAGTCTGCGCCGTTGCTTTTTGAACAAAAGCCAATTTACCATCACTCATACGGGACAAACACCGACCGATGCCACCGCCTAACTGAATAGAAGACTGGTCTTTGATATTGACAATTTTAAGGTAATTCTCTTGCCCATTGACGATAAACATAGCGACTTTGTCATTCGACAGCCAACAATGATAGCCAACTCCTTGATGCAAAGACAACAAATCACGCCCACCGTCCGAACGGTCATAAGGATAAGACCAAAGGCGTTGTGCGCCACCACGCGAAGCCACATCCACTCGCACGCAGGAGAAAGAACGTGGGTCGGGGGTAACGGTTGGTGAATACTCTGATTCAGCCGTTGCGGTAACACGTACCACTGTGTTGTTGAGCAAAGAGAGCGACAAAATGTCCGTTTGGCTCGTGTCATAGGGCGTTTGAACTGAGATGTAAAGTTCGTTGTTGTTGACCCATTGCGGCTGATTGTTGTAGCCGTATTTATTGAAAATGGTCAAAAAACGAGCGTTTTTGACGTTTATGCCTGCTCCGTCGCGCTCCATATTGAAGCAATAAACGTGAGAAATGGGCAGTTGGGCTACTGAGGGGATCGCTTTTAATGTAAAAAGCGAAACGACGAGGGCAATTTTTGTAGAAAGCTTCATAGTGCTGGATGTTTGAAAAGTGAATGTTGAAGTATGAAATATAAATGATAAAATAGGTTAGAATTCATCAAACATATTTCATCTTTAATGACAATTCATAAATTGACAATAAGGAGGTTTTGCTTGTGTTTGTCGTTTAAGTATAGAGCAAAATTAGGCAAATTCCTATTGTTCTCAAAATGTAAATGAAGGGTACGTGTGGAATGATGAAATTCCATTATTTTCTACTGGTTTTATTTCATAATTAAGTTGTTTAAAAATTGGTTTGTATTTTGTTGAAAAGTCAAAGCGAAAGATAAATATTTTTATAGTGCCGTTGATACTGAGGGGGGCAAAAATTTCAAAATTTCAAAATTTCATAGTCGCCTGTTTATACTTGAAATCTTAGAATTATAAAATCCTTATTATCTTTGTCAGAAAATTCAGATAAAATTTCATTATTCTATCACACCGTAAATTTTAAAAAAAAAGGAAATGAGTATTCAAGAATATCAATCAGGTGTAAAAGACCGCGTTACGTCATGGCATTTGAAGCGTAAACTCTTTTGGTTTTTGGGCATCGCACTGCTTTGTTTTGCCGTTTATGTGGCGTTTTATGTCTATTATCCTTATAGTGAAGGAACTCGGACAGGCTATATGCGCAAGTTGAGTAACAAAGGATTTGTTTATAAAACATGGGAAGGTGAGTTGCAAATGCCTGGCATTACGTCTGCTGCCGATGGACGTGAAATGGTAACGGGTGGCAATATTTGGTTGTTTTCTGTCAAACGAGGTGAAGACCAAGTAGTCAAAGATTTGCAAGATGCAGAAGCCTCTAATGCACGTGTGACGCTGCATTATACGCAATATCTAAAACAATTTGATTGGCGTGGAGAGACGGTTTATTTTGTAGATAAGGTGACAAAACAGCAATAATTGTCGAAAATAAAAGGACAATAAGTAAAAAGACGATAAGAATCCAGGGGGGAATCTTATCGTCTTTTTACTTTTTTTCCTAAAAACTTAAAATCTATTCAAACGCTTTCGCAACCAATTTGTCCTGTTCTTTGGTATGTACTTTAGAGTAACCCGTAGCAGGTGACGCAGAAGCGGGACGACCGACATATTTTAAGCCTAAATCGCCGTGGAAGACAGCAATATGAGACCATGCGCCATTGTTAATCGGCTCTTCTTGAACCCAAAGAGGTGTCGCATTTTTATGCTTTTCCAAAATCGCTTTGATTTGCTTTTCGGGGAAAGGATATAATTGCTCGACACGCACAATCGCTACATCTTCGCGGTTATCTGCCCGTTTTTTTACCAATAAATCGTAATAGACTTTACCAGAACAGAAAAGCACTTTTTTAACGTCTTTTACTGAGGGGTCGTCAATGACCTCTTGGAAATGGCTGCCTGTTTCAAAGTCTGAAATAGGAGACACACATTCAGGGTGGCGCAACAAGGATTTTGGAGAAATATGAATCAAAGGCTTGCGGAACGGACGTGCTAACTGACGACGCATGAGGTGGAAAAAATTCGCAGGAGTCGTACAGTTCGCTACTGTTATATTGTTTTCAGCACACAGCTGCAAGAACCTTTCGATACGTGCCGATGAATGTTCAGGTCCTTGACCTTCAAAACCGTGTGGCAAAAGCATGACCAGACCGTTTTGACGACTCCATTTGGACTCGCCAGAAGCGATGAATTGGTCAATAATCGTTTGTGCGCCGTTGTTGAAATCGCCAAATTGGGCTTCCCAAATCACCAAATTTTCAGGATATGCCAAACCGTAACCATATTCAAAACCCAAAACAGCATATTCTGAAAGGAGTGAATTGTAGATATAAAATTCGCCTTGCGTTTCTGCAATCGTACTCAAACGGTTGAATTCGCCGTTTGTATCGGCATCAAAAAAGCAAGCATGGCGGTGGCTGAATGTGCCACGTTTAACGTCTTGACCACTTAAACGGACGTTTCTGCCTTCTAACAAAATAGAAGCATAAGCCATTAATTCGCCATAACCCCAGTCAATGTTATTGTCTACCAACAGTTTTTGTTTGCCGTTGAGGTAGCGCAAAACGTCTTTTATAGGAACAAAACCGTTTGGAATGGTATTGAGATGATTGATGATTTTATCAATTTTTTCACGCTCAATCCCTGTTTCAGGCGATGATTCATACATATCGTCTGTCACTTCCTTACCGCGTTTGAGGCTTCGCCAAGCGAGGTCAGGCTCTTGGTAGGTGTAAGGTGCGTGTTTTTGTTTAACTTCGTCGAGTCGGTCCTGCAATTTTTCATAATATTCATTTGCCATTTTTTCCGCTAATTCGCGGCTGACATCATTTCTATGAGATAATTGCTCGACATATATTTCACGTGGATTTTTCTGTTTATCAATCAATTTCCACATCAAAGGCTGTGTAAAAGCGGGATTATCACTTTCGTTGTGACCCCAACGACGATAACAAACCATGTCTATAAATACGTCTGTATTGAACTTTTGACGATAAGCAACCGCCAATTCACAAACAAAAACCACCGCTTCGGGGTCGTCGCCGTTGACATGGAAAGTCGGTGCTTGTATCGTATTCCCTACACTTGTCGAGTAAGTTGAAGTTCGTGCGTCTTCAAAATTAGTGGTGAAACCAATTTGGTTATTGATAACAAAATGAATCGAACCGCCTGCATCGTAGCCACGTAAATTGCTCATTTGCAACACTTCGTAAACAATGCCTTGCCCAGCCACAGCCGCATCGCCATGAATCATAATGGGCAAAATACGGTCGTAATCGTGTTCGTACAAAATATCTGCTTTTGCACGTGCATAACCGACCATAACAGGGTCAACGGCTTCGAGATGCGATGGATTGGGTAATAATTTCAAATATACCGTTTTGCCATTGAGCGTCTGTGCTTGCGAAGAGTAGCCCAAATGGTATTTTACGTCACCACTGCCGTAGCTCAATTCACCGACGTTTTCTTCAAATTCATTGAATATACTGTCATACGTTTTGCGCATCGTATTCGCCAAAACGCTCAAACGTCCACGATGAGCCATACCAATAACCACTTCTACGACGCGGTCATCTGCACCTTCATTAATCAGGGCATCGAGAGCAGCAATTGTCGTTTCAGCGCCTTCGATTGAAAAACGTTTTTTACCGACGAATTTTTTGCCCAAAAACTCATCAAAACCAACGGCTTCATTGAGTTTTTCAAGGATACGCTGTTTTTTTTCAAGGCTAAGACCAAATCCTTCTTTGTGAGAGTGCTTTTCGATGCGCTCACGCAACCAAAGACGTTGCTCATGTTTGTCAATATGGCTGTATTCGTAACCTATATTTTCGCAATAAATGGCGTGTAAACGGTTAAAAATCTGGCGTAAAGTGGCGTTTTTCATGCCCAACGTTTGGCCAGCGATAAACGGTTTGTCCCAATCACTCTCGTCCAAGCCATAATCGCTCAATTCAAGATGTGGCGCACGGTCTAAACGCGGTTTAATCGGGTTTGTCGTCGAAAGCAAATGCCCGCGATGCCGATAGCCGTCAATAACCATCATCACTGCCAATTCTTTTTCAGGAATTGTACCTAAACTCGCTGTGGCTGTGGCTTTTTTGCCATTCGATGAAGCGTTTCCATTACCGTTTCCGTTGTTGTCAGAGTAATAATCAAAACCTTTGAAAAACAACGACCAAGAGGGGTCAACAGAATTGGGATCTTTCTGATATTCGTTGTAAAGACCCTCGATATATTGCGGATGTGCATTGGCTACGTAAGAAAAATCGTTCATTTTTATTCTAAAATTTATTTGATTAAATTTAGTTATCTTTTTAAAAGAATGATTGTCAATTATTTGTGAAAATATATAACTTTCTATATGTAAAGATAAAAACTCTTTTCTAATTTTATAAAAAAAGCCATGACTTCACTTCTTTAAAAATAATAGGGTTTGAAAAAACCTTAATTTTCCTTGCTTTTTATGTGGTTTCGCCCTTTATACTTAGGGGGTAGTCTGAGGCTTTTACGAAAGACATAACAATTTAAAGTCCAATGACTTTTGAACCAATTTTACCAAAGCCACCTCCCACTTTGCCCGTCATATCCAGAATGAAACGATAGGTTTCGTATTTCTTTTCGAACTTAGGAACGAGTTCAATAAAACTGCGGATATACGGCTTTTGAATGACTCTGATGCCCAATCCAACGGCTTGCATATCGTCCATATTATTAATCCAACTATTGCTTGTTGCAACTATTTTGTTCATAGCTGCTTCGTTTTGTGCATGATATTTTTTGATGTATTTCACACCTTTGACAGGATTGACAAACTTTAAACCTTCGTCCATCAAGACGACATAATCGGTCAATAAACCATCTACTTTTTCTTCTGGTTTCATAGAGCCATCAGCCAGTTGGTTGAGTGCTG
Source organism: Saprospiraceae bacterium (assembly GCA_043721685.1). Lineage (GTDB taxonomy): Bacteria > Bacteroidota > Bacteroidia > Chitinophagales > Saprospiraceae > JAAFJT01. The sequence goes on from JAYSQG010000139.1 coordinate 32,913, forward strand.
TGCGGTGCGCTTTGAGCCAAGTGTTTTGTTTTACAGATGCACAACTTTGTAGTAATAAAAGACTTACGAATAACATTAGTAAAAATGTGTGTTGTTTCATGTTTTTTAATTTTGAATAATGATTAAAAATTGATTGAAAAATGTATTAAATACTGAGGGGGTCTCACACAAAAAAACCACTAATCCCAAACTGAGAATAGTGGTTTTTTAGTATCCAGAAACGAAAAACTATGAACGTGGTTTTTTCAAACTATCTTGAATCTCTTTTAATCCTTCCCAATTGTTGTCAACAACCATTTGCGCTTGCTGTCCCCAAGTTGATGGGTCAGAAATAAAATTCCGTCGCGCAACCAATTGTTCTTTTAAGGCAACTGTATCTATGGCTGCCAAGGCAGAAAAAGTAGTTATGCCAGTGCTGTGTAGAAAATCAGTCATTGCAGGACCAATGCCTTCGATGATTGAAAAATCATCACCTCTTTCTCTTAAAGCAGCTTGGGCGGCTTCTCTTTCGGCAGCAGCTTCTGCTCTTGATTTGCGCGGTGCACGTTCTTTTTTCTCTTTCGGAGCATCTTCGATGACTGCAAACTTACCTGTTTTTGCTTCTTCTGCGGGTGCGGTTTGACTCGTTACTTGGTTGCCCGGAGTTGTTTCGGTTTTGGGGCGACGGTTGTAAGGTCGTTTTGATTTTACCCCTTCATTCGTTTCGATCACTTCTAAAGGAGTAGCTACAGGCACTTCTTCCCGAATCGTTAACTTATATGATTTCTTTCCTTTAGCATTGGCTTTTATCCACTGTTTCATAAGTGTTTTAGCTATGGCAGCACCCGCTTTGCGCCCTTTTCGTTTTGACTTAGCAATTTCGAGTTCGAGGCGCAAAACCTCTACTTCGTTTTTCGAAGCATCCCCTTTAATACCTTTTTTTAAGTTCTTTTTAGCTGCTTTTTCACTTAATTGAGTGCGGGTGAATTGAGCTTGAGCGCGTTCATAGTCTTTTAACAACGCTTCATAACCTGGTTGATTTTTTTTTGTAGACGACATTTTTTTCTTTTTAAATGATTTAAAATTAATGTAAATTAGCGAATAATGTATAAATATGCTTTTTTGTATTTTTCACCGCTTTTAAATTTTTAGATAAACTATTCAAATGTTTTTGGGCATGTTGATGTTTCAACAAAATATTAGTAGTACCTATTTTTGATAAAATAGCTATTCAAGATATAATTATGATTTGGAATCAATAAAAAATAAGGAGAAAACCTGTTATTGTTCATCTTTTAAGTCAGTGTTAGTGCTCAAAAGTATGTTATTTTAGTATGCAAAAACAATTTTTATCAAAATGAAAGAAAAGTGTTTGTTTTCAGAATAATAAATATTTAAACAAAATAAAAACAAAATAAAACTTGATGAACAGGATAGTTTAAACATTTGGTGAGGCTATAGGAATAAAAGTTTTATTCTAAAATATTTACTGTTTAAGATATTAGGTTTCTTTAGAGTGGCAAAAATGCAAATAATTTCTTAAAAAATAAAATAAAATTAAAATAAAAATAAAATAAA
>JAYSQG010000140.1:0-2374 GCA_043721685.1 Saprospiraceae bacterium
TAATCGGTGTCGGTGCTACGCACCTTAGAATTCATTTGTCATGACTTTTCTATAAACGGTGTCAGCCCTAAAGGGCTTTGATCTGCGTAACATGAGTTATAAAAGTGCCTACGCTAAGATCATGTCCATTTTTTCACATTTTTTATAAAAAAGCATCAAAACTTGCTCTTTTAATATAAGGCTACCTTATATTTGTAGCACTATTTTTTTGTATTAAAAAACAAGGACATGCCTAACAAAATGCCTAACAAAATGCCTAACAAAATTCCTCTCAATAATATATCTCCAACACTCAAAATTGAGGTCAAAGGCAATATCCTCATTGTCGCGCTCAATCGTCCTGAAAAGCGGAATGCGATTAATGACGAGACCATTTTAAGCATCGAAAAAGTCTTTTCAAGCATTCCAGAAGGTATAAAATGCGCCATTATTACTGCCGAAGGCAAACATTTCAGCGCAGGACTTGACCTTTCTGAATTGACGGAACGCAATGCTGTTCAAGGCGTTCAGCACTCCCGCATGTGGCATCGGGCTTTGGAAAAAGTGCAATTTGGCTCTGTGCCTGTGGTCGCTGTTTTGCATGGCGCATGTGTTGGCGGCGGCTTAGAATTGGCAGCAGCTTGCCATATAAGAGTGGCGGAAAATTCTACTTTTTATGCTTTACCCGAAGGGCAAAGAGGTATTTTTGTCGGCGGCGGTGCATCGGTACGTTTACCAAAACTCATTGGCATGGCACGTATGACGGATATGATGTTGACAGGTCGCGTCCTTACGGCTACTGAGGGGGTCACTTTTGGCTTGTCTCAATACCTTGTTGGCGATGGTGAAGGCTTAGAAAAAGCCTTAGAATTGGCTAAAAAAATCAGTAATAATGCAGGTATGACCAATTACGCCCTCATGCACGTCCTCCCACGCATCGTTGACGCAGGGCATGATGGTGGCTTGATGATGGAATCCCTCATGGCAGCCATCGCCCAAGATGCGCCCGAAGCAAAGACGCGTTTGAACGATTTCCTTGAAGGACGTGCTAAAAAGGTAGGTGAATAAATTATAACTTCAACCTTAACATTCCAAAAGTTTAAAACTTTTGGAATGTTATTAATCAATTGATATAAAATGACTTATGATTTAAAACAAACACCTTTTAAAAAAATAAGAACCGCTAAAATTGACATCATAAAAGAGGTCAATACTGAGGGGGTAGTTATTCTAAAATCAACGGTTCCGCTTAAAGAGCGACCGCACCGCATCACACATCGGCTCATTCATTGGGCAAAAAAAACACCTGATAAAGTATTTCTGGGGCAACGTATTAATATGATACCTAAGGTCGGGGAGGTTTTAAACCTCCCCGACCTTAAAGATGTTAAAAACAATAATTGGCGTACCTTAACCTATGCTGAAACCTATGAAAAAGTAAGGAGTATCGCCCAATATTTGCTACAAAACCATGTTTCGCCCGAAAGACCCATTGCTATTTTGTCTGAAAACAGCATTGAACATGGTTTAATCGCTTTGGCAGCTATGCATATTGGTGTGCCTTATTCACCAATTGCGCCCGCATATTCTTTAAAATCAACGGATTATGAAAAATTAAGGCATACGATTGACTTACTCACGCCCTCCATTATTTTCGTTCAAGATGGCAAACAATATGAAAAGGCTTTGGCAGCCGTCACCCCTAAGGTCGGCGAGGTTTCAAACCTCGCCGACCTTAAAATCGACCTTAAAACACCTACCGACCTTAAAGAATCCGTCAAAATTATCACCGTCAACGACCCCCTCAGTAATCACATCGTTTTTGAAGATATTTTTAAAACAAAACCCACTTCATCCGTCAATAAAGCTTTTAAAGCTATTGATAATCAAACAATTGCAAAGATTCTTTTTACTTCGGGTTCAACGGGTTTACCAAAAGGCGTAATTAATACGCATGGCAATATCACGACGAATTGGCAGCAAATCACCCAAACATTTCCTTTTATGCAAAATGGTGGCTTGAATTTTATTGATTGGCTGCCGTGGAATCATACATTTGGTGGCAACCACAATTTTGGTTTAACGCTTTTCAACGGCGGTTCTTTGTACATTGACGAAGGCAATCCGACACCCAACGGCATTAAAAAAACGGTGGAAAACCTCCACGACATTGCGCCCACGATGTATTGCAATGTCCCAAAAGGGTTTGAAGAATTGATACCTTTTTTAAAACAAGACAAAGCCTTGTGCGCCCATTTTTTCAGCCAATTAAAGCTGTTTTTTTACGCTGGCGCAGGTATGCCGCAACACGTTTGGGACGATTTGGAACGTTTGGCTTACGAAACAACAGGCAAACGCCTGATGATTGCCTCGGGTTTGGGCATGACAGAAGCGA
>JAYSQG010000141.1:0-8863 GCA_043721685.1 Saprospiraceae bacterium
TAATCGGTGTCGGTGCTACGCACCTTAGAATTCATTTGTCATGACTTTTCTATAAACGGTGTCAGCCCTAAAGGGCTTTGATCTGCGTAACATGAGTAATTAAAACATAAAATGCAAAATAGCTGGCAGCGATAATCTACTTTTGAGCGTAAGAATTGTGTTAAAATTAATTTCTAAACCTTAAAATCCAAACCTCATGCGCCAGTTCTACTTTCTTCTCACGTTTTTTCTTTTCTTTTTTTCTGAAAATAGCCATGCTCAATTAACCAACGGAACTAAAACTCTGGGCGGTTATGCCAATGTTAGTGGCTATTATTCAACATATAAAAACATACGACCGCCCATTTCCACTAAATTGAGTCGGTCAATTGGTTTTTATTTTGCCCCCAGTTATGCGGTCTTCAAAAACAATTTTCTTTTAGGTGCCGCCGTCGGAAATGGCTTGTCTGGCAATAAATCCTTGATTGAAAATGTAACAAATACTCAGAAATGGGCATACATAAATTACAGTTTCAATCTCAATCCTTTTGTTCATTATTACTTCAAAAACGACAGCAAACGCGCTTATTTTGCCTTTGCAGATGTAGCTTATTATGGAACGGTAACGAACCGAAAACTTCAGATTGGTAACACGGCTGTTTACGCCTATAATGAAGACCATTTTACTTGGAGAGCAGGCTTCGGCGCACATAAAGTAATCAATAAGAATTTTGTTGTAGAAGGCGTATTGTTTGATGAAAACAACGAAAATATTGCATTAACAGTAAATTTACGACATTTTTACACATCATTGGATAGTAAAAAACAAGAAGCACCCCCTCAGTATATTGCCAAAAACAGATGGCAAGTTGATGGCTCTTTTAGCGCCAACAACAATTACAAATACAAAACTAACTACATCGGTTTTAACGTTTTTGGCGGCAAAATGCTTGATAACCATTTCATGGTCGGTAGCAGCGTCAATCTCGGTTTTTCAGGCTTTTCTCACACACTCTATTCTTCTTTCAACCTTTCACCCTTTGTTAGGTATTATATCCCCATAACAAACCGTTTATTCGCCTATCCATATATTGGTGCGACAGCTAATTTGGCAACGAAAAATCAAGCTTCTATAAACTTTAATAGAGGTATTGGCTTTCAATACTTTATGACTCAAAACTTAGCGTTAACATGCATCACAAATGGTTATTTTAGTCATTCTAACGATGATTTTCTATCAAGAACTTCGGCAAGTGGTGCTTTGAATTTTGGTTTCAGCTACTTTGTTAAATAGGCTTTCAAAAACTAAAATTTTAACACTCGTTAAAGTTTTAAAAAATAACAATCCTGTTTCAACCCTGACGTTTTGGACGGGATATTAAACCTGATTCTCCATTTTTTAAAACCTTTTATTGTATGAAACGAAACCTACGACCACCTAAATGGGTGGTTATGCTTGCTTTTTCAATGATTGCCGCCCAACTTTTTGGTCAAAACACTAACAAAAAAAATCCTTCTTATCGCTTTGCAGTAAAGACCTATTTGTCTGTTTTACATGAAAATAAACAGGACATAAAAACAGATGTTATAAATAGGAGGACAACAACAACTCGAAAGACAACAACATTTTTACCTACTTTAGGCTTTTCAAAACAGAAGAAAAAAGGCTCTTTTTATGAAATCAGTTTGACGAATTTCAACATTACCCATGACGATGATTTGACTCAAAATTCACTTTTAGACTCATTCGGTCATGTCAGTATAGACATTCCATCACGAGGTTCTGAAACGTACAAAGCGCATTTAGGACTTAGATTTGAATGGGTTTTTCCTTTGTTTTTTGAAAAATTAGGGCGTTTTCAACCGTATATTGGCGTGTCAACCGACCCCTCAGTATTTTATGAAAATATTGTTCCTTACACGACAGCCTATCATCCGACTATCACTTTTGAAGCCAGAAATACAGTTTCGTTCATTCCAAGAGCTGTTTTCAACGTCTCCTCTCGTTTGTTTTTAGATTTAAATGTGCCGATTTCTGTTTTCTCAATGGCGTTGACGTACAACCATGAGTCAAATCCAATATTGCCAACTTATGCTCGAACGGAGACAGATTTTACAACAAAATTCTTTCAGTCTCAATTGAATATGCGTTTAGGTTTAGGGTATAAGTTTTAAAGGCTTAAAAATAAAGTTTCAATATTTTTTGAAACTTGAGAGAGCGGATTTTATTTTATTTGTAAAAACATTAAAAATTGTTACCTAAACAGAATTTTATTTTACAATTTTTTAAATTATCATGATAAAATAAGATAATGCCTTGCGTGAATACACACAAGGCATTTTTTATTTTGTTTAATTGTTTTTACAAAAAAATTAAACAAAATGAAGGGCTTCGTGTTTTGATGTAAGTTTCAATAAAAAATCAACTTACAATTTTGAAGAAAAAAGTCATAGTCATCGGTGCAGGGTTTTCGGGTTTGTCGGCTGCGACACATCTTGCAGCAAAGGGTTTTGATGTGACCATATTAGAAAAAAATACCGTTCCAGGTGGTCGTGCAAGGCTGTTTCAAGCCTCGACTACTGAGGGGGGCTTTTCATTCGATATGGGACCGAGTTGGTATTGGATGCCCGATATTTTTGAGCAATATTTCGCCGATTTTGGTAAAAAACGCTCGGATTATTACGATTTGATACGCCTTGACCCTTCTTATGCGGTGACTTTTGAAGACGGTGACACCATGCATTTACCGGCAAAAATGGCTGATTTGGAAGCTCTTTTTGAGCAATATGAAGCAGGAAGTGCCATGAAATTGCGTCAGTTTTTGGCAGAAGCCAAATACAAATACGATGTAGGTGTAGGTGAATTTGTACAAAAACCAGCTCATTCTATCTTAGAATTTGCCGATTGGCGGGTTCTCAAAAGTATGTTCAAGCTTGAAATGCTCACTTCTTTATCGAGTGCTGTTAGGAAATTATTCAAAAATGAAAAGTTGATTCAACTTTTAGAATTCCCTGTTTTGTTTTTGGGTGCAACGCCACAGAAAACACCTGCTCTTTATTCGATGATGAATTATGCCGATATGTCGCTCGGTACATGGTATCCGAAAGGCGGCATGTTTGAAATCGTGAAAGCGATGGTTAAATTGGCAGAAGAGCAAGGTGTTACAATCCGATTGGGTCAAGAAGTTCGTAAATTAGAGGTAGAGGGCGGTCGAATCACAAAAGTTGTGACGCAAAATGCTGAATATCAAGCAGATATCATTGTTGGTTCTGCCGATTATCACCATGTCGAACAAGTGCTTTTGAGTGCTGAAAACCGTCAATATACTGAGGGGTATTGGGACAGCCGCACGATGGCACCGTCGAGTTTTTTGTATTATTTAGGTATCAATAAGCGGTTGAAAAACCTAGAACACCACAATTTATTTTTTGACGCAGACTTCAACCAACACGCCGCAGAGATTTATGAAACGCCAAAATTGCCAACAAAACCGCTGTTTTATGTATCGATGCCTTCAAAAACAGACCCCTCAGTAGCACCTGAAAATTGTGAAAATGTATTCGTTTTGATACCTACTGCACCTGATTTGAGCGACGATAGCGAGGAGACACGCGAGCATTATTTCAATTTAGTGATGGCGCGTTTGGAGCATTGGACGGGGCAGGATATTCGTTCTTACGTCATTTTTAAGCGCACTTATGCCCATTCTGATTTCAAAAATGACTATAATGCATTCAAAGGCAATGCTTATGGTTTGGCGAATACACTGTTTCAAACAGCCTTTTTGAAGCCTAAAATGAAGTCGAAAAAAGTCAAAAACCTTTGGTACACAGGGCAATTGACAACGCCAGGGCCAGGCGTTCCACCGTCATTGATTTCAGGAAAAGTCGTTGCAAAAGATATTTTTAAAAATGGATAATGCACAATGGATAATGGATAATTTTTTTCATACTTCATCATTTATCATTCATACTTCATCATTCATCATTAACTATGAACCATTTTAGTCTATACAGCAAAGTCTGCCAAGAGTGCAGCGAGCACATTACGAAGCGTTATTCGACCTCGTTTTCGATGGGTATTCGTGCTTTCGATACCAAATTGCGAGCGCCCATTTATGCCATTTATGGCTTTGTACGTTTTGCTGACGAAATTGTGGATACTTTTCATAGTTTTGATAAAGACATTTTGCTCCAGCGTTTTCGAGAGGAGACTTATCGAGCCATTGAGGAAGGGGTTTCGATGAATCCGGTACTGCAATCGTTTCAAGAAGTGGTCCATAAATTCCAGATTGAACGTGAGTTGATAGACTCTTTTTTGGACTCGATGGAGATGGATTTGAATTTTTCGAAATATCATGATTCGCTTTACAAGCAATACATTTACGGTTCAGCAGAAGTTGTTGGTTTGATGTGTTTGAGGGTTTTTACTGAGGGGGATGATGTTGATTATCAACGACTTAAAGGCGGTGCATGCGCATTGGGTTCAGCTTTCCAGAAGATAAATTTCCTAAGAGATATGAAAAGTGATTTTGATGAACGCGGTCGTGTTTATTTCCCAGGCGTTGATTTTCAACATTTTGATAATGAGCAAAAACGCTTGATTGAAGCGGACATAAAAGCCGATTTTGATGCAGGTTATGCAGGTATTTTGAATCTACCAAAGTCCGCCCGTTTTGGCGTTTATTTGGCGTATATTTATTATGTCAACCTTTTTGAAAAAATAAAAAAGGCTCATGCTCAGCGCGTTCAACAAGAACGCATCCGTGTAAGTGACCGCCGAAAAGTGTATTTGTTGTTTAGTTCAGCGTTAAAAAGTAGTTTTAATATGCTTTGAATAATGGTGAGTGGTGAATAATTTAATGGTGAATTATTCACCACTCACGATAAAATTATCACCAACGGCGGCGATAACGTCTGCCTCTTGACCGTGGAAATGGGATGCCTAAAATGAGCATAACCAAGCCAACGACTATGAGTACGGGCAATAAAGCGATGACAATAGCTCCCAAAATGATGATGCCCAAAACACCCAAACAGCCCAAGCCTTCGCCATAATGCCGCCGATAACGCCTACGAAACAGGGCATAACCACCGCCCGAAACGCCTAATGCCAGAGCTGTTTTTTGCCAAAATCCCAATTTTTCAAAGGAAAATCCTTGTAACGCTGCCCAAAACGATTGTTTTGTTTCAACTACTGCCGTGTGGTTTGCCAAGTAGGTGAAGGAGGAAAAAAGGAGAAAGAGTGCCGCAAGGCAGATTAAGTTAGTTGTGATAGACAGTCCTTGTTTTTTCATTGTCATTTTTTTTAGATGTGATAAAAAGACTTTTTCAAAGCTTATTTATGAGACATCTGTATTGCTTTTATCCCCCCCTCAGTATGGCGGCGGAAAGCATTAAAAAAATGTTAAAAAACAAGGGTGTTTATTTTTCAGAGCCATTTTTTCGTGAAAATCTCTTTTTCACTTGTTCAAAAATAGGCTTGATTTCCTTCTCTTCCATTTTATAAATAATCAAAAAATAGACAATAAAAATCAATGTATTGACCAATAATCGTTGGACAGTGGACGTATCGAAATTTTCTCGATACAGTTCACTCGAAAAATAAGCGGTCAAAGCCAAAGCCAAATATGAGGCAATGCGGCGCATGGGGTAGGGGACAGGATAGTATTTTTGTCCTAAACTAAAACTGATGGTTGCCATGGCAAAGTAGCAAATCAATGTTGCCCAAGCCGAACCGATATAACCCATTGTTGGAATCCATAACCAGTTGAGAATCACTGTAATCGCTGCACCAATGAGACTGACAACTGCGCCCAAGCGTGTTTTATCTGTTAGTTTGTACCAAATTGATAGGTTGTAATAAGCTCCTAAAAATACGTTTGCCATCAACAAAATAGGCACGACGGTCAAGCCTGCCCAATAATTTTCGCCAATGAAGCCCTTAAAAATATCGAGATATAACAGCACGCCTGTAAAAATTGTCGCACATATCAACATAAAATATTGCATAACACGAGCATAGATAAGGCGTGAATCTGACTCTTTCGCTTGTGCAAAAAAGAAGGGTTCTGCCCCAAACCGAAAAGCTTGAATAAACAAAGTGATGATAATAGCGAGTTTGTAATTGGCAGAATAAATACCTATTTGTATTTCTGCTGTCGCTTGGTCAGTAATAAGATATTTCAATAAAACACGATCAAGCGTCTCATTTATCATACCTGCGAAGCCCATAAAAATCAATGGATAGGCATACGTGAACATGTCTTGCCACAGTTTTTTATCCAATCCATGCTTTAAAAGCCGCAATTCATTCATGAAAAAAGGCAGAATGACAATGCTTGACATCACATTTGCGATGAACATCCACTTGATAGACACCCCCTCAGTATCAAGCGGTGCGAGTAGTCCACGAGTGGACAAAAAAGGCACAACGATATAAAACAGCAAATTTAAACCGATATTGACACCAATACTCAATAGACGGAGCATGGCGAAACGCAAGGGATTGTTTTTATAGCGCAGCCATGCAAAAGGAATTGTTGTAATGGCATCTGCCCCAAAAATGATGGCGAAGAAGATGAAATAGAGTTCACGCCCTTCGTTTTTCGTCCAATTTGCCAACGGCGTAGCAAAAATGATAATCAAAGCACTAAAAATGAGCGATGATAATGCGACTGAAATGGCGGAAGTGGAAAAGACTTTTTCTTTGTCGCTGTCTTCTTGTTGTGCAAATCGGAAGAAAGCCGTTTCCATGCCATACGTATATATAACGCCCATGAATGCGGCGATGGCGTAAAACCAAGACGCTGCACCATATTCACCAGGGTCGAGTACACGCGTATATATAGGTACGAGCAAATAATTCAAAAAACGCCCGACGATGCTTGATAAACCATAGACAGCTGTTTGTCCAGCTAATTTTTTTATCACTGATTAAGACAGATTATACTGATTTTTAGATTGAGGATATTTGAGGTGCAATTTTAGTTAATTTACGGCTTAACTCGGTTTATCTTTGCTTTTTTAAACTTAATCACAGACCTAATTGGTTTAATTTTTTGTATTTTTATGAAAAACGGTATAAAAAACCTCATTTTCGACTTCGGAAATGTTATTATTGACCTCGATATTGATAGGACTTGGGCATCGCTGAAACATTTTGTCGGTGATGATTATGCGCAAAAACTGAAAGCAGTTTATCCAAAAGGAGACGTTTTTATTGATTTTGAAGTGGGTAAAATTTCGGAACAAACGTTTTTAGAGACGCTGCGTTCGGTCTCAAATACACCCCTCAGTATGCGACAAGTGAAAGAGGCTTGGAATGCGATGTTGTTGACGATAAAGCCTGAACGTTTTGAGATGCTTTTGCGGTTACGGAAAGACTATCGCGTTTTTTTGTTGTCCAATACCAACGAAACGCATTTGAGTTTTGTTGATGGTTATTTAAGGACGATTTATGGGTTTGATATAGAACATTTTAGTAAAACCTATTTTGAAAAGGCGTATTATTCACATCTTATAGGTTTGCGCAAGCCGAATGACAATATTTATGAATTTGTCCTCAATGATGCGGGTTTGAAAGCCGAAGAATCGCTGTTTTTTGATGATGTACTTGAAAATACTGAGGGGGCAAAACGAGTGGGTTTGAACGTGTATTTACATAGAGTTGGAGATGAAATTGTGGACGTTTTGAAGGGCTTTTAATCGAAATACCTGATTTTGGAGCAAAAAAAGAAACATATTACTAAAGAAGTTGCGCTGCAAAAACTGCAAGCCTACTGTGCTTACCAAGAGCGTTGTCACTCTGAAGTGACGAATAAACTGCGTGATTTAGGTATCTTTGGCGATGCGGCTGATGCTGTGACGGCACAACTGATTGAAGACAATTTTTTGAACGAAGAACGTTTTGCGATTGCTTATGCACGTGGCAAGTTTCGGATGAAAAGTTGGGGTAAAATTAGGATTCAACAGGAACTGAGAATGCGACATATTCCAGATTATTCGATTGAGCAAGCCATGAAAGCCGTTGATACTGAGGGGGGGTATTTGGAAACTTTGGAACGGGTTATTACACAAAAATCCCTTGAATATGACGATAATGATCGCCAAAAAACGTCGAAGTTGTATGCTTACGCCTTTAGACGTGGGTTTGAATCGGAGTTGATTGGTGATGTTTTGAAGCGTATGCGACTTGGAGAGAATGAATTTTGAAAAAATGGATATAAACTGCACTCAGAACTCTAACACTTCAAATTTTTTTTTTACTTTCGTTTTTCGATGATTATTGATTTACTATAAACCTATTTGAAAAATCTTTTTTAGAGAAACAATTTATGGACAAGACAATAAAAGATCAAATTCGCAACCTCATTTCCAATGCTAAAACGGATCAGGCACTCGATGCTTTTATCCAATGGGCAAATACGTCTGGATCAGACTTAGGGAATGACTTGATTGGGTTAAAAGCTCAATATTCGTCGCTCAAACGCAATGAAAATTTGGGTTTAATTAGCTTTTCGGAAGCGAATATAAAGCGTGCGCAAATATCAAATGGTGTTTTGCAGATTTTGGAAAGTGCAGATGATTCTGTACAGCAATCCATTCTCATACAGACGGATACAAGAACAATTGTTTCGGGTAACACAGCATTAACAACGAAATCGCGAAAAACCATCCTTTTTATGGGCGCAAACCCGCCAGGAACGAAATATCTACAACTTGAAATTGAACACAGCCGCATTGCGACTAAAGTGGGTAATAAATGCAATTTAGAGACTGAAAAGTTCTTGAACGCGGGGGATATTCCTGAATTAATTTCTAAATACAACCCCAATATTATCCATTTTTCAGGTCATGGGAAAGACCCTGTAACGGGAGAATC
>JAYSQG010000142.1:0-24411 GCA_043721685.1 Saprospiraceae bacterium
CATGATTTTACCAAACATGAAAAAGTAGATTTAAAGCTGATACATAAACTCGTCAAGGCTTTTGATACAAAAGTACACTTATTGCAAGTCGTTTCAAGACAAACATCGAGTGAAGAGCAAGCGACATTGAATGAGATGAAAAAATTTGCTGCGGACAATGACCTTAACAATATTGAAACGCATATCATCATAGATAGTGATGTAGAGAAAGGCGTGACACATTTCGAGCAATTATTTAAAATGGATATTATCTGCATCGGCACACATGGCAAAGGCGGTTTTTTCCATAAAAGTGCGACAGAGAAATTGATTAATCACTTGTTCAAGCCGATTATTTCATTTCATTTGGGGTAGTTACCCCCCCTCAGTATTTCAGTGGTTTTTAAGATATTATAACACTCTTTTAATAAAATTTAATATTCAATGTTAGAACTCATTAAGCAAACATGGTCGTGGTGGTTTTCAGGTGCTGCCATAGCGGGTATTATGTTTTTCATGCTTTTTTTCGGTCAATCGTTTGGTTTTTCAGCCAATTTGAGAACTATTTGTGCGGTTGCAGGCGCAGGGAAAACAGCAAAATTTTTCGATTTCAATTGGAAAAGTCAAACCTGGAATCTTGTTTTTCTGGTAGGTGCTATTATCGGCGGTTTTATCAGCAGCCAATTTTTATCGAATGGTGAACCTGTTAATATTTCAGCAGCGACCATACAAGATTTATCCCATTTAGGTATCTCCGCGCCGACATCTGCTCAACCCGATGAGCTTTTTAGCTTAAACGCTATTTTTACATTAAAGGGCTTTTTAATCCTTTCAATCGGTGGTTTATTGGTCGGTTTTGGTGCGCGCTATGCAGGCGGCTGCACATCGGGTCACGCCATCAGTGGTTTATCTGATTTACAAGTGCCTTCACTCATTGCTGTTGTTGGTTTTTTCATCGGCGGTTTGTTGATGACTTTTGTTTTATTACCCTTGATTTTGTAAGCTTCTAAATTCCCCAAAGGGGATTTTTTCTTAAACATTATTCAACGCAACTTATGAAATTATTAAAATTCCTTATACTCGGTATCGTGTTCGGTATCGTCATGGCAAAATCGGAGGCTTTTTCTTGGTATCGCATCCAGGAGATGTTCCGTTTTCAAGCCTTTCACATGTACGGCATCATTGGTACATCCGTTGTTATGGGCGTAATAGGTGTCTTTTTGATTAAAAAATTCAATTTAAAAGACTTTTACGGCAACCCGATTACATTTTATCCGAAAGAAAAATCTATCGTCCGTTATTTGGCGGGTGGTACGATATTCGGCTTAGGTTGGGCGTTGAGTGGTGCTTGCCCAGGTCCGATGGTTGTTAATATTGGTTATGGTTATTTGGGTATGGTCATTGTGTTTTTCTTTGCCACTGTCGGCACCTATTTATATGGTTATTTTAAAGAAAAATTGCCACATTAAAACGCCTATTTAATCAGGAACGCGAAGATATTAGGAGGCATTAAATAAAAATAAGCATTTAGATATTCTTCTGAAAGCCCTTTTATTTAATGCTTTTTTTATTTCATTTTATGTAAAATATTAAAGTTATGAATAAGTATATTTCTCTGATATTATTAATTTTAGGATTAAATTCTGCTATCAAAGCACAGCACCAAGAAGTAAATGAAAAACCTGATATGTGGAAAGGTCAAATAAGCCAAACTGAAGATACGACTTCCCTATTGAGAGCTTTCAAAAATGGGCAATTTCAGGGTCATTTCAGATATTATTTTATGGCTACGGATAATGATAAAAACTTGACGGATTATTATGCCAATGCAGCAGGTGGCGGTATTCGCTTCGAAACGGCAAAATTTCACGGCTTTCAGTTTGGTGTGAGTGGTTTTTATATTTTCAACTTAGGGTCAAGCGATTTTACCAAACCCGATGCAACGACAGCCCAGATGAATCGCTACGAAATTGGATTATTTGACCAAAAAGACCCAACCAACAAAAAAAATATTGACCGTCTGGAGGAGTTTTTCTTGAAATATAATTATAAAAAATCCAACGTCACCTTTGGTAAACAACTCTTGAATACGCCTTTTATTAATCTGCAAGATGGACGTATGCGCCCAACAGGTGTTGAGGGTATATGGGGCGAGGTGAATGATATTAAAAACACGAAAATCGAAGGTGGTTGGCTGTATGCTATCTCGCCACGCGGCACTACGGAATTTTATGATATAGGCGAATCCATAGGCATATATTCTGTGGGTGTCAATAGTAATGGTGTGAAATCAGGCTATTTGGGATATTTAGAAAGCAAAAGCGTCGCCATGTTGGGTATCAATACAAAAATCAATAAGTTTTTGAAATTACAAGCATGGGAACTGTATGCTGACAACCTTTTTAATACAGCGATGTTACAAATTGATGGCGAATTTCCTTTAAAAAACGATTCAAAACTCTTTGCAGCAGGGCAATTTATTCGCCAAGATGCCGTAAAAGATGGCGGTAATGAAGACCCTACTAAAACCTATTTTGAAAAAAATGGAAAAGCCATAACTTTCGGGGCAAAAGTAGGTTGGAAAAACAAGCAGTTTGAAGCATCTGTTAATTACAATCGCATTACGTCTGATGGACGTTATCTTATGCCTCGTGAATGGGGTCGAGATCCATTTTTTACTTTTATGCCCCGTGAAAGAAACGAAGGTTTTGGCGATGTGCATGCTATTATGGGTAAAATAAACTACAATATGCCTAAAAAACGGTTGAAAACTTCTTTAGCAATGGGTTATTATCAATTACCTGATGTTAAAAATTATAGGCTTAATAAATATGGATTACCTTCATACACTCAAATCAATGCCGATGTCCGCTACACTTTTCAAGGTGTTTTCAAAGGCTTAGAAGCACAATTATTGTTATCTCATAAACTAAATAGAGGTGAAGTTTATAATAATGATAAATTTGTGATTAATAAGGTGAATGTGACGCTTTACAATTTTATACTCAATTATCATTTTTAAATCGTAAAAACTTAGCCATCAGCTTCTAGCTTTCAGTTATTCAAGCATATTTTATATAAAACGGGCTTAAAAAAGGTGATTTCTGATAGCTCAAGACTGATAGCTAAGTTTTACCTCTAGATAATACGCAACGATATGACATTTAACAAACAACTCTCAAGTATATTTGAAGCCAATTTAGTAAAAGAGATAGAAGCACTGGGTGAAACCAAAACCTTCATAGAAGGTGATATTATTATGGATTATGATAAACATATTCGCATGATGCCTTTCATTGTGAAAGGGACGGTAAAAGTGCTGCGCAAAGATGAAAATGGTAAAGAACTACTTTTATACTATCTTTCAAGTTCCGAAAGTTGTTCAATGGCATATAGCTGTTGTATGGAAGCTAAAAAAAGTGAAGTGCGGGCTATTGCCGAAGATGATGTTGAACTCATAGGTATTCCACATGCTAAATTAGATGAATGGCTTTGTAAGTATCCTTCATGGAAAAACTATATCATGCGCAGCTTTAATGACCGTTTCAATGAAATGCTCAAATCCATTGAAAGTATTGCCTTCCATAAATTGGATCAACGGCTTATCAATTATTTGAAAGAAAAAAAACGCCTTTCTGGGTCAAGCATCGTCAAAGCCTCCCATAATTTAATAGCCGATGAGTTAGCGACCTCAAGGGTTGTCATATCCCGTTTGCTCAAACTTTTAGAGAATGATGGTAAATTGATTTTATACAGAAATGAAATAAAATTACTCAAAGCCTTCAATGAATGAGCTTTTTTTCGTAAAATACTGAGGGGGTATATCCCAAAATAAAAGCGTGTTCATCTTGCATTTTCGTAAGATGAACACGCTTTTATTTTAGTCACTTCTGGCAAACCTAAATTCCATTTGTAACATTTGTAACTAACCACAGCTTTTAGCCCGCCTACCTTTGCAGCACGAAAAAATTAGAATTAAAACATTTTAAAATCACTCTAAGTTATGGTAATTTTAGGAATAATACTGGCAATCATTGTTGGTATTTCATTAGGCTTAATTGGTAGCGGCGGTTCAATATTAACAGTCCCAATCCTCGTTTATGTTATGGGTGTTGAGCCTGTATTGGCGACGGCTTACTCACTCTTTATTGTTGGCACAACGGCTTTAGTAGGCGGTGTGCAAAGTGCGGTTCAGAAAAAAGTAGATTTTAAAACGGTTCTTATTTTTGGTATTCCGTCCATTGCGGCGGTTTTTATAACCCGTTTGTGGTTAGTACCGCTTATTCCGAAACAAATAATGACGATTGGGGCATTTGTCGTGACAAAGCCAATCGCCGTTATGGTCTTATTTGCTATTGTTATGATTGCGGCTTCAATTTCGATGATTAGACCGAGCAAAAAGAAAGACGAAGCAAGCGATGAAAATGCACCGATGACCTATAACTACCCGATGATATTATTAGAGGGTGCGGTTGTTGGTTTATTGACAGGTTTGGTCGGTGCAGGTGGCGGTTTTTTGATTATCCCTGCTTTAGTTTTATTAGCTAAAATGCCAATGAAATTAGCGGTTGGCACATCTCTTTTCATCATTGCTGCCAAATCTTTAATTGGTTTCGTAGGCGATATGCAAGGCGATGAAATTATTGATTGGACATTATTGGGCAGCTTTACGGCAGCAGCCGTTGTCGGTATTTTTATCGGTATTTTTCTTGCTAAAAAAGTGCCTGGCGATAAATTAAAAACGGCTTTTGGCTGGTTTGTTTTGATTATGGGTATTTATATTATTGTGAAAGAGTTGTTTTTGTAATTGGTAATCAATTGAAAATCAATTATATACTGAGGGGGTATTCATTTTGACTCTAATTATTCAAATGTAACAAAAGTAACCGTTATAGGAGAAATAAACCCTCAACTTTGTACTATTAAAATTATAAAGATTTAAATCACTTTTTTAAAAAAAATATTCATCATGTTTTTCCAACACGTATATGATAAGAGTTTAGCGCAAGCCAGTTATTTCATTGGCTGCCAAAAAACAGGCGAAGCCATCGTCATTGATGCTAAAAGAGATATTGATACTTATCTCGAAATTGCCAAGCAAAACAATATGAAAATTACCCACATCACAGAAACGCATATTCATGCCGATTTTTTGACAGGTTCAAGAGAATTAGCCGCTGTTACAGGTGCTAAAATATACCTTTCAGACGAAGGTGGTGAAGGCTGGGAATACGAGTTTGCACACGAAGGTTTGAAAGATGGCAGTGTTATCAAAGTCGGTAATTTGACGCTTGAAGTCATGCACACACCTGGTCACACGCCCGAAAGTATCAGTTTTTTATTGACCGACCATCCTGCGACTAAAAAACCTGTTATGTTGTTTACAGGTGATTTTGTCTTCGTTGGCGATGTTGGCAGACCCGATTTGCTCGAAAAAGCGGCGGGTATTACGGGTACAGCCGATGCGGGTGCGATTGATATGTATAAATCAATTAACAAATTCAGTGCAATTCCTGACTATGTTCAAGTATGGCCTGGTCATGGTGCAGGCTCGGCTTGCGGCAAGGCATTGGGTGCTGTGCCAAGTACAACAGTGGGTTACGAAAAAGTACGCAACTGGGCTTTGCAATACGAAAACGATAGAGATGGTTTTGTGAAATTCCTTTTGGCTGACCAACCAGAGCCGCCTAAGTATTTTGCCATGATGAAAAAACTGAATAAAGTTGACCGTCCATTGTTGACTTCAGTCCCTAAACATGCCCAATTGTCACCTTCAAGTTTCATCGAAGCGATGAATAAAGGGATGAAAGTGATTGACACGCGCAATAAAGTAGATTTTGCTCAAGGTCATATCGCAGGTACGATTAACATTCAAGGAAACAATGCTTTTTCAACATGGATGGGTTGGTTTTTAACTTACGACGAGCCTTTCATTTTGGTAGCTGACGAAGATAAAATGGACGACCTTACCCGCAAATTGATGCGTATTGGTTTGGATAATATCCACGGTTTTATTCCTTCTGATGTAGCAGAAATGGGTCTTCCGCTTGAAAAAAATGAAATCATCACTATTGAAGAGTTTAAAACACTTTTGGACAAAACAGATGTTCAAGTGGTGGACGTGCGCGGTGTCGCGGAGTTCAATACTGCCCATGTGAAAGGTGCAGAAAATATTTTTGTAGGCACTTTGCCTCAAAATTTGGATAAATTGAGCAAAGACAAGCAAATCGTTATTCATTGCCAAAGCGGTGATAGAGCAACGATTGCAACTTCACTTCTCGCCAAAAATGGTTTTAAAAATGTGAAAAACTATTCAGGTGGTATGAACGAATGGGTCAATAAAGGCAACGCGGTTTTTTCAGAAAACTAATTTTTCATATAAAGCAAGGCAATCTCTTTTTGGTTGCCTTGCTTTATTACGCAACCACCTATAGTGGCTTTGGGCAACGATGATTGCTTTTGTGGGTTGGACCAATGTACTATGTTATTACTTCATTGGCATAATGCACATTTGGGATTTTGATAAAAATACTGAGGGGGGGGCTGGAAAAGAAGAGGATTACAGATTCATAATTTGTCCTTTTTCAAACGGTTTTCATTGATTTCTTGCTGCTCTTGTTGAATTTTTTCAATGTCTTCTGTATTTTCAAATATATTCCAGACAATTGTTGGTTGTATGCCATTCCATTCTATACATAAAAAGGAACAATCATAATACGATGAAATGCCATTGGATTTGAACTCAACACGAGGAATAAAAATCTCAGGCGTATCGAGGTCTAAATTGATTAAAACAGGAAAAATGCTTTCAATAAAAGGCGACCAATCCGTCACCGGACGATGCCGTTGTGGAAGAGTCGAAAAAATGGTGTCTGTACTCTCCAGTATGAAACCATGAGAATCCATCAAAATTTGCTGATGAGCAATTTTGTTCATAACTATATTTGATTGCGTTGATGTGTCTTGCATTACCAATGATTTGCGATTAATTTTTTAGCAAGTTCGATGAACATATCTTCAACGTTCTCACCCGTTTTAGCACTTGTTGCGTAATCCCATTTTTGTTTAATGTTTTGCTTGATTTCTTCTAATTGCTCATCATTGACAAGGTCGAGTTTATTTGCGACAATAATAAGTGAAGCATCTGGCAGTAAATCAGTTAAAAATTGAACATCAGTAACCATATTTTCAAAAGTTGAGGGGCGGCTTAAATCAACAACATAGACGATGCCACTCGCTCCCAGAAAATAAGAAGCGGGAACTTTGTCTTGCGATATCTCTCCTGCGATGTCCCATAACAGCATAGAAACCTCTTCATTATCAACAATAATCTCTTTTTTATTGACCTTCACACCTATTGTGGTCATGTATTTATCAGTGAATTGTTGGTAGATAAAACGATTGAAAAGCGAGGTTTTACCGACCCCGAAACTACCTGTAAGTATGACTTTTTTGCTAATCATTTTGTTGGATTCTGTTTTATTTTTATTTTTTGCAACCGCTCTCTTTGCGGTGCAATAAATTGATTGTCAAGAGCTTGCGAAATTTGTTCTTGGGTGGTTGAATCAAAGTTGTTACTTCGTAATAGCTCATTTTCTTGAATGAAATCAATAATTTGATTCCGTAAAACTGCCCCCTCAGTATTTGAAACTGAACCACTCATGGCTAAGGCGAAATAATGTGAGGGCATATTTTCTATAAGGATTTTATAAGTGCCGTATTGAATCATCTCTAAATCCTCGTGCTCACGTTCAAACGCATCTTCGACAAAACTTTTTATTGCCGTTAACATGCCTGCAACGACATCTCGATTGACGGTTGGGTACAATGCAGCACTACCATAAAGCAAACCCGAATCGCGTTGAATAACAAAAATTTCTTCTATGATAGGGATATCTAAACTCGATAACAGCATTTCTGCGTTGTCAATGCCAAATATTTTGTTCCTAATCCACCAGAAAATACCTTGTTGTGAAAAAAGTGCATCAATACGCGCATTGATACTGTCTTTCATTTCTTGAAATTGAAAAGCAATATATTTATTTATCATTTTTCCCATAACAGGATAAATGACATCTAAAATCTCTGTTTGGCTTGATTTCAATTTTTGTTCAACCATTCGATTGACGATTTTGGCGTATTCTTTTGGGAAATTTTGCCTTAAAAAAGCCAAATGGTCTTCAACAATAGGATTGATTTTTTCAGCCAGTAATTGCTTTTCGTTCAGCGTGCGTTGCAATTCTTCAAGGGCAGAACGGTCTTCTCGCAACAAAATTTCTTTGAGTTGCGACATCAATACGGTCTCGTCCTGTGGTTCTTGCAATAGCCCGTTTGTCATGTTTAGCCTTTCAATTTTTGACTCAATTCGACGAGTAAATCAGCCAAACCTGCTTTGTCATTTTTACTCATATTGTTCATTTGAGTATTGATTTTGTCAACGTTTTGGTTCAGTAATTCCTCCAAGCGGTCAAAACGAGCGTTTATGTCCCGTTCAAAAGCTTCAAAACGAGCTTTAGTGGCATCTTCATTTTTCTGAATGTGCGCTAAAGTTTCGTCATTTATTTTTTTAATGAGTGCATGAGTATTGTCGTCATTTTTTTGAATAAGCGCATCTGTATCTACAAATTTTTGCTCATATTCGATGACTTTAGGACCCATGATGATTTCGCGCAACAAACTCATGTCGCCGAACATACCCATTGCGCCGGTGTTGTTTGCGGCTGTTGTTTCTGTAGCTGTGTTGTTGGTTACTTTAGACATGTGGAATTTAGACTTTATTTTTAGATGATAGTAAAGGATTTTGATGAAAAAGCTTCGATTGTTTCCAAAAGTTAGATTATGATGGCAAATTACGCCCTATTTTTGGAGAATTTATCTGTCGAAGCCTAAAATTTGTTTACTTAATTGATATAAAATTTAGAATTTCTTAATGTATAACAATTCAATAACTTTTTTTTCTCATACGATAAGCAATCGTTTGACCTATGTTTCAGAACTTGTTTTTCAAGATTTAATGGGTTTGACCATTACCTTTACTCAAAATGAAAATGAGTATCTCCAGAGTGAATTACCTAAAATTATTTACGGTCATACCCCCCTCTCGCAAAGGAGTCCTTCGGACAGTATTTCGGGGGAAATACCTCCAAAACAAGCGTTTTTTATACAAAATCAAGCAATATTGTTTGAAAATGAGATTTTGAGGAAGCATATAGATATTGATTTTACTTATTTCTTATACGCATCACCTTTTGATTTTGATGTTTTAGCAGCCATATTTTTACTTGTTACGCGCTATGAAGAATATGTTGTTGACACATCTTTATTGGACAATCATAATCGCTTTTCATCAAAATTAAGTATTGCCAAAAAGTATAATTTTTTGCAAAAACCTATTGTCAATCAATGGGTTATGGAGATAAATAAACGATTAAATGAGTTGTTTCCAGAGCTCAAAACGACACTGCCACAATATCGTTTTCAACCAACTTTTGATATTGATATGCCTTGGAAATACAAAAACAAAGGCTTTTTTAGAACCATAGGCGGCTTTGTCAAAGATTTACTCAATTTGAATGTTGTAGAATTAAAAAATAGGGCAAATATACTGAGGGGGGTAAAAGACGACACTGATTTTACATTTGACTATATTTTTGAAGCCCATAAAAAGAATAATCTCAAGCCTATTTTCTTTTTGCTTTTAGGCGAACATGCCGAATTTGATAAAAACCCAGATGTGCGTAATCCGGCTTTTCAAGAGTTTATACGTTCTATTTCATCAAACTACGTCGTTGGTTTACATCCTTCATATCGCTCTAATTTTGATTTATCAATTTTGAAAAAAGAGAAAGAGCGGTTCGAAAGATTGACCAATCAACCCCTTATTTTGAGTCGGCAACATTTTCTAAAATTGCGATTTCCCGAAACGTATCATAACCTTTTGGCATTAGGTGTAAAACAAGATTTCTCAATGGGTTATGCTGATGATATTGGTTTTAGAGCCAGTATTGCCACATCTTTTCGTTGGTTCGATTTGACTAAAAATGAAGTGACGGATTTATGGATTCACCCGTTTCAAATCATGGATGTGACGCTTCGAGATTACCTTGAATTGAGCCCAGACGAAGCCGTAGAACGGGTGAAAATATTGATAAAAGAGACCGAACTTGTTGGTGGTACTTTTATGACGCTTTGGCATAACTCTAGTTTTTCAAATACTGAGGGGTGGGAGCGTTGGCGAGAGGTATATGAAAAAATAGCCCTAAACGATGTTTAGAGCCATTAAAATTGTGTATTAAACCATATTTCTCAAACTAATCTTTTTTCAATATTTTTCAATATCAATATGATGCGCTTCGCCTTTTGCCCAATCGTTGAACGGTGCGCTTATATGTATGCGTCCATTTTCAAATTTTGCAGAAATACGTTCCACATCGACTTCTGGCGAAAGCGGTAGGTTGATTAAAAAGTAAGGCATTTGTTCTTTACCTTCCAATACGTCTATCATATAGTAAACCATAAATCGTTGGTTTGCTGTTTGGATTTGAATTTTATCTATATCCACGCTCGGTGCTTTTATGACCAATTTATAGCCATCTTCTGCGCGCCAAGCTTGAGCGTTTGTTTCAATCATACCGCCAGTGACGGTGTTGGCAAAATCAATTTGTGCTAATAATTCCTTCGGTATCGAAATATCTAATTTCATTTTTTTTGATTTTGAAGTTTAGAAAATGTGTTTGGGTCTTCTTAACGGACTGTCATGTTTTCAACATCAAAATAAGCAATAATGTTGAAAACATGATTGCAAATTAAATACCAAGCCAAAATAGCGGTCAAAATGGCAGATTGACTAAAGTGTGGCTGACAATTTGTCGTTAAAACAAATAGCGAAAGCATAAAAATGACACTTTCGCTGTTTGTTTTATCTCTTTTTGCCTTTTACCTCGTTTTCGAGGTTTTATACTGAGGGGGTCATGGTTGCTTAAAATTTTGAATAACACGCCTAACCGAGCCATGTTCGTTGAGCAAGGTTGTGGCGGTTTTCAAGTCCACGCCCAATTCAAACATAATCATTCTAACACCTCGATTGACCAGTTTTTCATTGGTCAATTGCATATCTACCATACGATTGCCTTTGACTCGACCCATTTTTATCATCAAACTGGTTGAAATCATGTTGAGGACGAGCTTAGTCGCTGTTCCTGATTTCATACGTGTTGAGCCTGTTACAAATTCAGAACCCACGACGACTTCAATGGGGAATTCAGATTCTGCGGCAACGGGTGAGCCTGCGTTGCAAACAATGCAACCTGTGAGCAAACCCTCCGTTCGCGCTTTGCGCAAGCCTCCTATGACATAAGGCGTTCTGCCCGAAGCAGCTATGCCAACGAGAATATCATCGGCATCGGGATTGAAAAGTTTTAGGTCTTTCCAAGCTTGTTCCTCGTCATCTTCTGCAAATTCAACGGCATTGCGAATGGCATGGTCGCCCCCTGCAATCGTACCAATGACCCAATCTGTCGGTGCGCCATAAGTCGGTGGAATCTCAGAGGCATCAAGTATGCCCAAACGTCCACTTGTACCGGCACCGATATAGAAAAGCCGTCCACCTTCTCTCATACGCTCATAGGCTGCTTTTACAAATGCCTCGATTTGAGGTAAAGCCGTTTCCACTGCAAACGGAACTTTTTTATCCTCTTCGTTCATACTTTTCAGCATTTCGGAAACGGACATTTTATCGAGGTTTTCGAAAAGTGATGGAGCTTCAGTAGTTTGTACGAAAGATTGTTTCGCCATAAAGTTGTTGATTATTGATAATAGTAGATTGGTTGATTACTCTTGATTTTTATAAGGTATTTCTACAATCGGAATTTGAATTTCGACGCGTGTCCCTATTGGTTTATTACTGAGGGGGTCGATCAAGTCAATAGTTTTTACGAAAAACGCATTTTTTTTGGATGCGTGAAGAATCTCTAAACGTTTTTCAGTAATGCTCGTTCCGCGTGATTTATGTTTCAAATGATAGTCGTCGAGGGCTTGAATTTCTCTTGCACGAGCACGTCCAACGCCATTATCTTCAATAATGCACAGGATGGCTGTGTCGTCAACGAGTTTAAATTCGATTTTTATCAAACCACTTTTTTTAGGTCTGATGCCGTGTTCAATGGCGTTTTCGATATACGGTTGGACGATCATCGTGGGCACACCTATAATGTCTTCTTCGATGTCTTCGTCAACGGTTAGGGTATATTCAAGCCGATTTTCAAACCTAAGTTGTTGATTAATAAGGAGATAGTCTTCCAGGAACTCGATTTCGTTTTCTAACGAAATGACTTCCAATTCTGAATATTCAAGGCTTGCACGCATCAATTTGGCAAATCGAGCCAAACATTTACCTGCAAATTCACGGTCGTTGCTGTTGATATAATATTGAATAGAATTGAGTGCATTGAACATAAAATGCGGATTCATCTGCGCACGAAGGGCTTTAAGCTGCAAACCTGTTGCTTGCAAACGCAATAGTTCGGCTTCTTTTCGCCGACGTTCAGCTTCGTACTTAAATTCAAGCTCGTCAATTTTGATTTTATTGGTGTCTTCATAATACTTTCTTACAAATTGGTTGTGCAGCACTTCGTAATCGTAGGCATTTCTGAAATCACCTTTATCGGCATACATATCGGCAATATCTCGACAAATAATGGCTTGTTGCTTGGTATTTTTATCCAATTTAGCGAGTTCGAGTGCTTCGACAAGCCGTTTTTCAGCCCGTTTTGTTTTGCCTATGGCATCAAAAAGCAAGCCTTTCCACCTTGACAAAATGGATAGATTTTCGTAATCATCTGTTTTACGTTTATATATGATTTCTGCTCGATTATAGAGATTTAAAGCCTCATCGTAACGCCCACCGAGGTAGTAGCAAAAGCCCAAATTAGCGGTCGCATGTGCCCTTGCAGACAAACTAATATCATCTTTTATGCGGTCTGCTTTGAGGAAAAACTCTTCCGCATTGTCATAATCGTCCAATGTCATATAGGCTTTGCCGACGTTGACGTAATGCCAAGCTAAACGACTTTTGATACCTGCTTTTTCACACATTTCGACGACTCGGCGATAGGCTTTTACACAACGTTCACGGTCTCCTGTTTTCTCAAAAATAAGCCCTAGTCCCGAATAAACAAGTGTTTGAAAGTATAAGTCCTTTATTTTTAATTTATTAGGTTCAATGTCCGCAAACAATTTTTCCGCTTCAAAGAGTAATTCAGTCGCTTTGTCGTAGTCCGTATAGTGTAACCAAACGATTCCTTCACGGCAAATCAAATGTGCTGATAAGAGTTTATCGGGAAACGCAACGAGATGCCGTTGTGCTTTTGCAATGAATTCCATGGCTTTTTCTTTCTCGTTGAGATTGATAAGCGTCCCTGCATAATCAATATAGACTTCTACGAGTTGACTAACATTGCCTTCGTCCTCGACGATTTCTAAGGCATGTTTGAAATGGATTTCAGACAGTTTATAGTTGTAAAATTGATTTTCAACGATGGCAGTATTGAGATGAAAACGCAACAAAAAATCAGGATGCTGATGTTTTTGTAACAGAATTTGCAGTTCTGCCAATAGTTTTTGGGCTTCTCGGATGTTCGTAAAGGTATAAAATTCAGAGAGTTCGCTAAGAGCTAACATCTTGTTGGCATCGTCTTCGATATGACTGAGGCGATTTTCAATTTCTTTGATACGCGTAGTGACTAAGGCATTAGTGGGCATGTCTAAGGATATTTTGATAACGGCAAGCATCGGTTTTATAAAAAAATTTCAAATTCCGAAATTCAAACTTTTAAATTTGGAAATTTTACTGAGGGGGTGATTGCCGAATATAAGTCTCAAAATTAAGAAAAGTTGATAACTTAAAATCTTTATTCCTAAAAAAAGAATGGGGAGACAATGCATAAGCTTGCCTCCCGATTTTTGAGTTTTGCAACTTTTCAATTCTTTGCTCAACACAATAAAGTGGAGCGATGGTTCATAAGACATCATTTAGAAAAATCATTGTGGAACGATACCACCGCAGTGGTTATTCCATTTGTCTTTTTCCAATGCTTTGCCCCCTGTAACTGTAAGGGACTGTTGACTTGTCAGTTCTTGCAACTCCTTTTTCAGGTCTTGCAGACTTTTTGAACCATGATTGGTGTTGCCTCCTTTTTTGTCTCCCATCATAGTACCTGGATTTGTAGAATTCGTATAAAGTAAGTTATGGTCTTCACTCAATAAGGACTTAAATTTATTCATGGGTGGTCTTCCAACGTTTTGGTGGATTAAAAATAGGATTATTTCCGCTTATAACAAAATTACAGTAGAACTAATTTCAGAATTTATAACATAAGCAATAAGATTATGCTTAAACATCTGAAAATCACTACGGTAAAAATTAATCAAAAAGGATTGATGTTAGCCGTGTTTGAACTGAGAGCTTCGTTCTCGGAAATGTCTGTTTTCTGCGTATAATAAAATTTACGTAATCCGACAAAATATAGTTGCAATAACTTATGTTTTTTTTTAACAAAAAATATAGCCCAATTATCTAAATCTATGAATATCAATGAGTTGAAAATAATAATATCTATCTTCTATAATTCCTGTATTTCAACTTGCAAACGTTTCATCAACTCCATGAACTGTGGACGACGACGACGCGACACGTCTATTTTCATACCGTCATCCATAACGACAAGGCTTTCGCCTTTCATAAATTTGTTCATAAAATTCAAGTTGATGAGGTGCCTTTTGTGCACTCTAAAAAAATTGACACCTGACAACAGTTCTTCATAAGACTTAATCGTTTTGGCAACGGTCATCTTTTCACCTGTTTTCATAAAAACATGGGTGTAATTGTCTTCTGCTTCCAGGCGCATGATTTCTTTGATATTGATAAAATAAAACCCATCAACAGCAGAAATGCTCATTTTACCAAATGCATTTGGATTTGAATAAAACCCTTTGGTGACTTCTAATCGTTCTTTGATTTTGTTGGATTTTCCTGTACGGACTCTCGAAACAGCGGCTTGTAACTCGTCGGGGTCTATCGGTTTCACGATGTAACCAATGGAGCCGTAATCGCAGGCTTTGATAGCGAAATCTTTGTAGGCAGTGACAAATATTATGTCGAAATTGATGTCTTCAACTTGGTTCAATACTTGAAAAACCAATCCATCAGGTAAGCTGATATCCAAAAAAGCGACATCAGGCATAACAGTTGGATTGTTGAACATTTTGACTGCTCCTTCTACATCTTCTGCCGTGGCGACGACTTCTATATGTTCACAATATTTTGCGAGAAGATTCTGTAAGTTTTTCATCCCGCTTGTTTCGTCTTCGACGATAACTGCTCTCATAGCTTTAAATTGTGTAAGTTTATAAAAATTGATTCATAAAGCAAAGATATTACTTTGATACGTGTTGTGCTATAAATATCTATTTTTTTTTATTTGTAATTTATAGCGTTTTAATTTCAGTCATATGAAAATTAGCTTCGCAATATACAAAATCAAAAATAAAATATAATGAATTTGCTATGCTTACAGCTTGGTTTCTGATTTTTATATCAACAACTCATACAGGCGAGGGTTGTCATTCAAGGTCTGAAAACGAATGCCATTATCAATCATTCGGTTTATCAAGCCTTCATACTCACCTTTTTCTTTCAATTCGATACCAACCACAGCAGGACCTGTCTCTCTGTTTTGCTTTTTGATGTATTGGAAATGGGTAATATCGTTCGTTGGGCTCAATACTTGATTCAAAAACTCTGTTAATGCGCCAGCGCGTTGCGGAAAATCAATGATGAAATAATGCTTTAGACCTTCGTAAAGCATGCTCCGTTCTTTGATTTCCTCCATCCGCGTGATGTCATTGTTGCCACCGCTGATGATACACACAACATTTTTACCTTTGATTTCATCCTTATAAAAGTCAAGTGCTGCTATAGTTATGGCTCCAGCGGGTTCTGCGACAATCGCTTCTTCATTATATAGTTGAAGTATAGACGTACAAACCTTGCCCTCCGGTACAAGAATCATATCATCTAAAACCTGTTTTGCAATTAAAAATGTTTTTTCACCTGCTTTTTTCACCGCTGCACCGTCCACAAATGTGTCAATATGGTCTAAAGCTACGACGTGTCCTTGTTTCAAACTTTCGTGCATGGAAGGTGCGCCTAAGGGTTCGACACCAATTATCTTGGTTTTAGGTGAAATTTGCTTGAAATAACTGCCCAATCCTGCCACCAAACCACCGCCACCAATCGCCACAAAGACATAATCAATAGGCAAATCGCAATCCTCAATTATTTCTAAAGCAACTGTTGCTTGTCCTTCTATGACATGCTCGTCGTCAAAAGGGTGAATGAAAATTTTGTCTTGCCCCTCAGTATATTCCTTTGCTGCTTGGTAACTGGCATCATAAGTATCGCCTGTCAATATCACTTCGACGTTTTCACGTCCAAAAAACTTTACTTTCGAGACCTTTTGCTTAGGTGTTACCGAAGGCATAAAAATTGTGCCTTTGACATTCAGCAATTTGCAAGCCAATGCAACGCCCTGTGCGTGATTACCTGCGCTGGCACACACAATGCCTTTGTCTAATGCCTCTTGGCTTAAAGTACACATTTTGTTATAAGCACCACGAATTTTATAGGAACGAACAACCTGTAAATCTTCTCTTTTGAAATACATATTGCAGGCATACTTTTCCGACCAATTGAGGTTAAACATCAAAGGTGTGTGTAGCGCAATATTTTTCAATCTGACCTTTGCTTTGTAAATATTTTCGATGCTGATAAGCGGTGTAGTTGTGGTTTTATTAGTCATTTTAATGTTTTAACGTAGATGGTTAGGCTTGGAGGTAACACCCCCCTCAGTATTTTAATGAAATGGAAGCATTATAAAACCCAAATTTAGGAAAAATGAGCAAATGAAAAGCAGTAATTTAAAGTAGAAGCAAAACAAAAAACCCGCAATGTTACCATCGCGGGTTCTCACCCAATTGTTTAACCGATTTAAAATTCTTAGAATATTGAATGAATAAGAAGTGAATATATGATTTCTAAAAATTCACCATTTATCATTCATCGTTTCTTATCTATTGTTTAAAAAAAGATTCTGCATTTTTACCGCCACCGTCTATCGTTTCAAGACGTACCTTAAACTCATTTGCCGTTTTCAAGTCATTTTTACGTGCAAAAATTTCTTTCAAAGCGATAAGCGAATTGCGGTCATTGGCATTCAAAGCCTCTGCTTTCTGAAAATAAGGCAAAGCTTTGTCAAATTCAGCTAACATTAGTTTTTGAGCTTCGTCATATTTTTTTTGACCTTCTTTTGTGAAATCACTCTCCAATTTCTTCATTTCCTTGCTGTAAATAGCCGCTTTGTTGTAGAACGACGCACCAATAGAGTAAATCGCATCTACGTTTTTAGCGTCTAATTCGAGCGTTTTGGTGTAGTATTCTAAGGCTTCAGCAGCTAAGGCTTTTTGCTTCGTTTCGTCTTTTTCAGCAGTCGCTAAATTGTCCAAAACGTTACCCAAAGTGAAGTAAAGCGTGACATTTTTTGGCTCTTTTATGATAGCTTCTTTCAACTCATGTACCAAAATCTCTAATTTACCATCCTTCAAGTAGTGGTTGATTTTAGTAAACAAAATTTGAGTGTCTTCAGGATATTTTTTTGAACCTTCTTCAAGGTACTTCATTGCCAAATCTCTATCTTTTTCAACTGTAGCTTTGTACATTGCTGAATAGATGAAAGCCGTATCAGTCTTTCCTTCAATCATCTTTTTGTAGATGGGCATGGCATCTTTTTCCATGTCTGCATATGTCGAAAGTAAAGCAACAAGATACAATTGCTTATCATAATCTGCTGGTTTGTCAAGTGAGCTTTTTGAACCATTGTTTTTTAAAACCTCGTGAATATCCATAACACTCTTGAAACTATTGTAAGCACTTAAATAATCTTTGGCATCAGTCAAATCAGAACCATAATTATTGACATTTGTTTGTGCTTCAGCTAAAGAAGCAATGATGTCTTTGAGCAACTTTTTGTCTTCCGTTCCTTTTGCTGCAGCCAACAAAGCTTCGGCAGCCATTAAACCAGATTTTGTGAATTCTGCTTTGTATTGTTTGCCCAACAACTGGTTTTTGGAACGTTCCAAATTGTCAATCGAAGCCAACTCGTTGTAAAACTTACCTTTCCAGAGCAAAGCTTCTGCATTGGTTTTGTTTTCTGATGCTTGCATCATAGCATCAACAGCCGTTTCAGCGTCTTTTATTTTTTCTTTTTTGCCACTAATATTTTTGACCGCTTTTTTAGCTTTCGAAATTAAGTCAGCAGGCGTTTGTGCCGAAGTTGTGCCAATAAATAGTGTCAGTGCGAGAATTCCCAATATGACTTTCTTCATTCTTATTTAGATTTTTTTTGTTTTTAGAAAAATGAATGTTCGATTAATAATACACTAATTTGACGTAAAAGAACAGATTAGTTAGTTACTAAAGTGTTAATCTTTTAAAATTTTCACAAAGGTAAAAAACGATGTTCAACATTTTATTCTGAGACAATCCTTTTTTGTGAAAAAACACCCCCCTCAGTATGAAAGGCGTGTTTTATCCTTGGAACATTTAACAGATTAACAGACTTTCAAGTTTTTGATCTAAAAAAGGCAATCCCACATACATGAGATTGCCTTGTAGAGACCTTCCAATACAGGACACTGTCTCAAATTCTTACTTCGCTGCTACGATATTTACTTCAACTATGAAGTCGTTGTCAATAGCTTTGTCACCTAAATTGTCGAAGAAACTGCCTGAACCGTATTTAAGACCATATTTTGTACGGTCAATTTTGAAGCTTGCAGTCGCTTTTACGTCTGTTTTGCTAACGGAAATTGTGGCAGGAAAATTTACTTCACTTGTAACGCCTTTAATCGTCAAATCAGCTTTTACGTCAAAGTTATTGCCACCTTTTGGTGAAACTGATTTCAAAACCAATGTTGATTTAGGGTTTTTATCAACACTAAAGAAATCGTCAGATTTCAAGTGACCGGCAAGTTTTGCACCCCATTCGCCCTTTGTGTCTTGAACATCAATTGAAGTCATATCCACATTGAAAGTACCGCCTTTAACTTGGTTTTTTTCAACAGAAATTGTACCGTCCGAAAACTGGACATAGCCCCAATGTGCACCCGTTACTTTTTTACCTGTCCATTTGAAGGTACTTTTTGAAGCATCTACTTTGAAAACGGTAGGTTTCAAAAGCGTAGCTGAACTCAATGCCAATACTGCAAAAGCAGCGAAAATGAATACTTTTTTCATCTTTTTACTAAGATTTGATTTGAAAATAAATGTTTAATAATAAATCTGACGCAAATGTACGATATTGTGTGTATAGACATATAACATCTAAACGTCTTTTTTTGAAAAATGTTTTAACCTTCAAAATTTTTAGACCAAACACTTTTTTAAAGTCACAAGAGGCTTTGTGTTTTGATAAATGAAGATACGTAAAAACAAAAGACGTGCAAGAGGATTTAACTCATTTGCACGTCTTTTTTTGAAAAAATACTGAGGGGGGTAGTAGCAATTATCCACTATCCATTATCATCTAAATTATACTTTCAAAAATATTTTATTTCTATAAAAAACATAAACTACAAGCCAACAAACACCAACATAAATCAACGACCACAACAGCGATGTAAAAGCCGATGCGCCAAGGACTTGAGACAAAAGCCTAAATGTCCCTTGTTGTGCATTTTCAGTTACTGAAAACTTGATAAGCGCCTGCATTGTCATTATCAAATACTCGGATAACATGTAAGCTAAAATAGCATTTGTACCCAAAATGACTAAGAATTTGCCCCAACTGCGCCAATTCAAAACATCAGCAATGTAATAGATTATGGTGAATATAGTTAATGACAAACCTCCCGCAAAAAGGACATAAGAACTCGTCCACAATTTTTTATTGATGGGTAAAAAGTAATCCCAAGCCCAACCACTCAGTATTAAAGCGGCAGCTGTGATGGACAAATACTTGATGATTAATGATTTATCATTAGTTGTTCCAATAAATTGACCAACTAAGTAACCGATAAAGAAGGTAACGAGCGAGGGTAGGGTACTCAAAAAGCCTTCGGGGTCAAAAGCCAAACCATCACCATGATACAAATGAGCATCGCCAAAAAGAAATCTATCTAAATGTCGAACAGCATTGTTTTCTAAACTCAAATCGCCAAAACCTAAGAGTATTGCCCAATAGCCAAGCAGCAGAGTTGCGCCTAAAGCAATGATTTGTTTTTGATTTAACAACAAACAAAGGACTGACCCGATGCCATAACAGAGTGCAATGCGCTGCAAAACGCCAAAAATGCGCCACGTACTGAGGGGTACACCCACATAAGGAAAGGCATATAGCAGGACGCCCAGCATAAAGATGATGAACGTGCGACGCCCATTTTTTTTCAGCAAATCCGTTGTTAAGATATGGTTCGTTTTTTTGAAAGAAAACCATGCTGAAACACCTACGATGAAAACAAAGGACGGAAAGACCAAATCCGTTGGTGTAAAGCCATGCCAATTCGCATGGTTAAGTACATCGTAAGACAGCGCACCATTGCCCGGTGTGTTGACGATAATCATAAAAGCGATGGTCAAACCTCGAAATATGTCGAGAGATTGTAAGCGGTTTTTCATTTTGTTACGTTTTGTTAAATTTTGTATGATAAACTATTGTATCTGTCAACTTTCAAGTACCCCCTCAGTATCAAGTGATGGGTATTGCCTTTTTGGCCATTTTTGATAGTTCAAAAACGCCATGATTCAATGCGCCGAAGCGCGGGTCTTTTGTCAATCCTTGTTTCCAACGGGCATAAATTTGCTGCATAATGACTGCATTTTTATACAAACCAAAGATGTAATAGAAATGAATGTCAGAAACGTCGCGCCCCGTCAAAGTTGCGTATTTGTCAATGACTTCTTGCCGTGTTAAGCAGCCTTTTAGCCATGTCAGATTAAACATTTTTGAAAAATCAGAATCTTCTGCTTCACACCAGTAGGCGAGGGCAGCCCCTAAATCCATCAAAGGGTCGCCAACGGTGGACATTTCCCAATCCAAAACGCCTATGATTTCGGTCATGTCGTTATTCCAAACCACATTATCGAATTTATAATCATTGTGCAAAAAGGTAGGCTTTTGCGGACGCGGTTCGAATGACAACATCCATTCTGCGACGATGTCCATGTTTTTAACATCGTCGGTTTGGCTGTTTTTATATCGTTTTATCCAACCTTCAACTTGTCTTCGGACATAACCTTCGGACTTGCCCAATGTTGCCAATTCCGTTTTTTCGATGTCTAAAGCATGTAACTTCGCTAAATTGTCTATCAATTTACTACAAAGTGACTGTATTTGTTCTGCGGATAGATTGAGTTTAGTTGCATCGTTGGCTCTTAAAATAACACCATTCAATCGTTCCATCACATAAAAAGGTGCGCCCAATGCGTTTCCAGACGCCTCCATACTGTCCGAGAGGACTCCTTGGGAGAGGGGTCTCGGAATTTGTTTGAAATGGGCATTTTCCAACAAACTCAATACCCGAAACTCACGTCCCATGTCGTGACCACTTTTGATATTGGCACCAAAAGGCGGACGACGCAGCACATATTCTTTCCCATTATTCGTTGTCAAAAGATAAGTTAGGTTGGAAAAACCACCTGGAAATTGAGTAATCTCTACGATTTGCCCAAAGTCTTGTATTTCTTTTTGCAAATAATCTTGAAGTAGGGTAGTGTCGAGTTCTTCGCCTTTTCTAACTTTTGAAGCTTGATCTGGTTGCATTTTTTTTAATGGTGAATGGTGAGTAATTTAATGGTGAATAGTTTAATGGTGAATGGCGAATGATTCAGATTATTCACCATTCACCATTAATTTATTCACCATTACTTGGGCTATCTCGATAGTTCAAAGCTGGTTTTCTATCGCCCAAAAGCGGAACGTATTTGAAGTCAGCACCTCTGGCTGTTTTCCAATCAGCCGTTGCTTTTTCGATTAATGATTTATCCATCAATAAATCTAAACCCATTAAAGTCAATGTTTTAGCGGCAACCATCATTCCTTTTGCGCCGATGTCTGTACCACCACAAGCAACGGCTTGCCAACTGTGTGCGGGCGTTCCCGGAATCCAAGTCGCTATCCGCAACCCGACCGTTGGCACTGCCCAACTGACATCGCCTACGTCTGTCGAGCCGCCCCCTGTGCGATACGACTCGTCTTTGTAAGGTTCAATTTTAGACGCATTTGTAATATCGGGACGACTTTTGACAGGGAAGGATTCTTGCAATTTTTGACCAAAAGCCACTTCATCGGCTGAATACGTTACGCCGCCTACTTTAGTCAAATTTTCATGCATCACCTTCGCCAATACGGGTAGGGCTAAAATATCGTAAGTGCCGCCGATGATTTCATAATCTACCTTAGTTTCGGTACCCATAGCTGCGCCATTGGCACATTTTACGATTCGGTCGAACAACTCTTTAACGACTTCGCGGTTCGGATGCCGTGCATAATAATAGACTTCCGAAAAATCGGGCACAACATTCGGTGCTTTACCCCCGTCAGTAATGACGTAATGAATACGCGATTCTTGCGGAATGTGTTCCCGCATCATATTGACCATATTATCCATCGCTTCAACGCCATCTAAAGCAGAACGACCACGGTCAGGTGCACCTGCGGCATGTGCTGATTGCCCATGAAAACGGAATTTTGCAGAGATATTAGCCAATGCCGAAGAAGGATTTGCTTCATTAGTTGACCCTGGATGCCAGTGAATGACGACATCAACACCGTCGAAAAGTCCTGCACGAACTAAATAAACTTTACCGCTACCGCCTTCTTCAGCAGGTGCGCCATAAAGTTTAATCGTGCCTTTCATTTTGTTTTTAACCATTGTATTTTTCAATTCAATAGCTGCTGCAACGGAGGCTGTGCCGAACAAATGATGCCCGCAACCATGCCCGCCTGCTTTGCCTGCGATACCTTTTTTGACGGGTTCAGCCGCTTGTGCCAAACCGGGTAGGGCATCAAACTCTGCCAAAACACCAATGACAGGTTTGCCCTCGCCAAAGGTTGCAACAAAGGCTGTGGGAATGCCCGCTACGCCTGATTCTACACTGAAACCATTGTCTTTCAATGTTTTCTGATGCAGTTTCGAACTTTCAACTTCTTTGTAGCCCAACTCGGCGTAGTTCCAAATTTGCATGGCGATGCCTTTACAAGCGTCGTATTTGGCATCAAGGTTTTTGATGGCTTCATTTTTCAAAGCGTCTTTCTGTTGCGCCAAGGTTTGCGTGGAAAAGCCGACGAGACATAAACACAACACACTTAAATAGATGTACTGTTTTTTCATTTTGAATGGATTTGATTTTAAACTTAAATGATAATAGGCTTAAAAGTAAAAAAGACGTACTGATTTAGCACGTCTTTTTTAGATAAAAATAATTTAATGACCACAGAATTCCGAAATCTTTAAGATTTCGGAATTTTAAGCCCCCCTCAGTATCATTTATTTCTCCTCACGAATCAACCCAGTTGTACATTCTAAATTTTTACAATTTGCGTTTGTCCAATGAATCGTCGTCGTCAAACGCACTATTAATTGTTTGGTCACAAATGAATTTAAGTCTACAAAATCCGAAGTTTGCTTTTCCAAACCATTGTCTGCCACAATCTTAAAGGTAGAACTTTGAGAAATCAAGCTCATGCTTTTTTCATCAAATAGGAGTCTCGCCGTACCATTGATTGAGCCACCTTCACTTTTTATAGATTCTTTATACGCCGTAGAGCCATTAGCACCCGTTAATGCGCCCTTTGCTGTCTCCCAAGTCACTCGTTGCGTTTGCAATTCAAAAGACATTAAAATTTGAATAATCCCATTTTTGCTAATAGCCGCTTGGTCAACAATCGTAAAACTACTAAAAGGACCTTTGTCGCCTGCATCTACAATCAACTTTTGCGTTTTGTATTTTCCTTTATTGTTGAAAAAGGCAGGGAAATCTAAAGTCGCATAAGCTAAGGTATTGCCCGACAATGTTTCGATGTTGAGGGCTATTTGTGCCGTTGCAAAGTTTCCAGACAGCGTGGTATCTATTTTTGGAACCGCTTTCTTTGTTAGCGGTGGGCTTTGTTCAGTGCGTTCATTGCAGAAAACTTGAATCATCACCATGATGACCAAGAGTATTTTTACATAAAAATTAGATTTCAGACTCATTAATGCTTGTTTATAGACTTTTACGTTGAAAATGATTGGAAAACGCTGTTTATACTGAGGGGGTGATAAGTGGAAAGTGATAAGTGAAAATGATCACTTATCACTCATGTTACGCAGGCGAATCCAGCG
>JAYSQG010000143.1:0-8142 GCA_043721685.1 Saprospiraceae bacterium
GATTCTTACATGGATTTGATTCATGACGTGTCAGAGGCAACTGAAAGACATCATATTTTGGGTGGCGATACCGCACAAGCTGATGCCGAGCGTATATTGAAAGGTCTTGGTTTCAAGACGACAGATATGAATCGCTTGACCGATGAGTTCTCTGGTGGTTGGCAAATGCGTGTGGAATTGGCGAAAATGCTTTTGCAACGTCCCGATTTCCTTTTGCTCGATGAGCCGACCAATCACTTGGACATTGAATCCATCATTTGGTTAGAAAAGTTTTTGGAAGACTATCCTGGAGCAGTTGTGTTGATTTCCCATGATAAGCAATTCTTGGACAATGTGACCAAACGGACTGTTGAGATTGAGATGGGCAAAATTTATGATTACAAAGCGAACTACACGAAATACGTAGAAATGCGTGCAGAACGCCGTGAATTACTTATAAATGCTTATACGAATCAACAAAAAATGATTGCGGACAGGGAAAAGACCATCAACCGATTCATGGCTAAAGCGACCAAAACGAGTATGGCGCA
The DNA here is from genome assembly GCA_043721685.1 of Saprospiraceae bacterium. GTDB lineage: Bacteria > Bacteroidota > Bacteroidia > Chitinophagales > Saprospiraceae > JAAFJT01. The sequence goes on from JAYSQG010000143.1 coordinate 531, forward strand.
ATCCATGCAAAAGCAATTGGACAAAATGGACAGGATTGAAATTGATGAAGCAGATATCAAGTCCATGAATATCCGTTTTTCGCCCGCGCCGCGCAGTGGTCAAGTCGTTGTTGAAGCAAAAGCTTTGTCAAAAAGTTATGGCAGTTTAGATGTTTTGAGCCGTGTGGATTTGAAATTAGATAGAGGTGAAAGAGTGGCGTTTGTCGGTCAAAACGGTCAAGGTAAAACGACTTTGGCTAAAATTCTGATTGGTGAATTGACAAATACTGAGGGGGAGGTTATTTTAGGACACAACGTTCAAGTTGGTTATTATGCTCAAAATCAAGCAGAAACGCTTTATAAAGATAGTACATTGCTTGAAACAATGGAAATGCACTCGCCGCCTGAAATGCGTACACGATTGCGGGCAATACTCGGTGCATTCATGTTTACAGGCGATGATGCGGGTAAAAAAGTATCGGTACTGAGTGGTGGTGAACGTGCACGTTTGGCATTGGCTTGTTTGCTTTTAAAGCCTTTCAATTTGTTGTTGCTGGATGAGCCGACGAATCACTTGGACATGATTTCAAAGGAAGTTTTGAAGGATGCTTTGATGCAATACGACGGCACATTGATTATTGTGAGCCACGACCGTGAATTTTTAGCAGGTTTGACAGAGACAACAATTGAGTTTAGAGATAAAAAATTGTACGAACACTTAGGCGACGTCAATTATTTCCTCGAAAGACGAGAACTGGATAATATGCGCGATGTGGAATTGAGTACAAAAGTAGCTGCGGCATCTTCAAATGGTGCGAGTAAAAATGGTGACGACAAAGACCGCAAAAAAGCAGAACGCACCGTCCAAACGGCTGAAAAACGCATTGCTGATTTAGAAAAACAGGTCGCTAATTTTGAAAAAGATATGGCGAATTCTAATTTTTACAATCGTTCAGATGCGCAAAAGGTGTTGGATAAATACAAATCTGTCCAAAAAGAACTCGCTACCGAAATGGAAAAATGGGAGTTGGCATTGGTGGAGCTGGAGGGTTAAGAAATTGAAAAATTAGGTTAGGGAAACGGTTAAAGTTTCCCTAACCTCTACATTGAAACGATTAAGTTGTACCTCAAACCAATTTTTTAAAGTTGTCAAGACAAGCCTTAGCATCAGCCAATGGCGAAACGACATAATCTTCAATCTCTACGATAAGCATTTTCAAGCCTGCCAATTTTTTATTTGCCAAAATACCTTTGAAATCAACATCGCCCTTGCCTATAATGCACGAAGTATGCTTTTTATCGCTATTACCACGCTTATTGCCGTCCTTCATGTGGCTCAATTCAAACCGTTTTGGATACTTTTTGAACCATTCCACTGGATTTTCATTAGCATAAACCACCCAACCCATATCCATTTCGATGGTCAGATTTTCAGGTTCGACATTTTTCAGCATCACATCAAACATGGTTTCGTTGCCTAATTTGTCAAACTCAAATTCATGGTTGTGGTAGCCTAATTTCAAGCCGTTTTTATGGAACAATTCGCCTGTTTTGTTCATCACATCACACAGGTTTTTGAACGCATCTAAATCTTTCATATCTTCTTTAACAATAGATGAGCTGACGAAATACTTCTGTCCAACAGCTAACGCATCATCCACAGTTCGCTTAAAATTGTCAGTAAAATCGCCTTTTGTCTTATCATAATCACTTGATTTCAAGACAAAATGGGCTGATGGCATCGTTAAACCCGATTCAGCAAGCCACATTTTCATCTGATTGACGTCGTGTGCGCCTTGCCATTTTCGGTTGTTGTAACCATATCCTTCGACATAGTCGTAGCCCATTTTCGCCAATTCCTTGAGCGTACTGAGGGGGTCTTTTTTCATGTCGTCTCTGACGCTGTACAACTGAATGCCGAAGCGATTGCGTTTAGCAAAATCCAAATTTGGTGTTGCCAATAAAGCGCCTGTCACGGCCAGGCTTGCATTTTTTACGAATTGTCTCCTTTCCATTATTTATAGATGTTTTAGATTTTTATAAAAACTAAATTTAGCAAATAAATTTATTCAGGGTCATTACTTATGCCCAATTGCAGTTTTTGAGCATAAAAAACAGGAATCCCCAAAAGAACAATACCCAAACCCACCCAACTGGGTTTTACTGATAAACCAAACAACGAAATAGGTGTTTCAAAAATCAATAAATTCAAACAAATCGTTGTAGCGACAATGATGTATAAGGCTGGAATGATTGGATAACCGAATGCGCGATAAGGACGTTCAGCATTAGGCATTTTTTTTCTCAATATAAAAATACCGACAATTGTTAGAACATAAAAAAGCAAAGTAGCGAAGGTGACATACTTCAATAAATCGGAATACTTGCCCGAAACACAAAGTAAACAAGCCCAAATACATTGGACAATGAGCGCATAAGCTGGAACGCCTTTACTGTTCAAATCCGATGCTTTTTTGAAAAACAAACCGTCCTTTGCCATCGCATAATAAATGCGTGAACCCGACAAAACGATGCCATTATTGCAACCAAATGTAGAAATCATAATGAAAATAGCCATTATCACCGCACCGACATTGCCAAATATCATTTCTGCGGCGGCAGTTCCTACGCGTTCATTGGCGGCAAAAGCAATGCCACGAGAGAAAGCGTCAACACCGTCAGGCGTACCAACGGCGGGTAAAAGCATCAAATAACTGAGATTTGCCAACCAATATAAAACGCTCACGAGCAGTGTGCCGAGAAACAAACTCAATGGAATATTGCGCTGCGGATTTTTAATTTCCCCTGCCGTATAAGTAATGGTATTCCAAGCAGATGAACTAAAAATGGGTCCAATCATCGCCAAACCCAAAGCGGACAAAATAAGCGGTATATTACTGAGGGGGGTATTTGAAACCAAATTATTTGAAGTTGCTACTTTAAAAGGTTGGCTTAAAGCATCTAAATTTATTTTCCAAGCCTCGCTGCCGTAACCGACGATTAAGCCGAGAACAATGAGTCCCAATAATGCACCAATTTTAGTGACTGTGAAGATATTTTGCACCCATTTCCCTAGTTGTATGCCTTGAATATTGATAAAAGTGAGTAAAACAATGACCAAAAGAGCCAAAATTTGGGTCATTGTAAAAGTATATTCTCCTATTTTGAGCAATACATTTTGCTCATTGAATATAGGAAAAAGGACTGCTGCAAATTTGGCGAAAGCGATTGCTACAGCCGCTATCAAGCCCGTTTCGATGACTAAAAAAGTTGTCCAACCAAACAAAAAACCGGCTAATGAGCCATAAGCTTCGCGTAAATAAACGTATTGACCACCTGCTTTGGGCATCATACCCGCTAATTCGCCATAGCTTAATGCCGCTATTATGGTCAAAATACCTGTCAAAATCCACGTCAACATAATAAATGTAGGCGAACCGACTTGTTTGGCGACGCTGGCGGTCACTATGAAAATGCCACTGCCAATCATCGAACCCATGACAATCATGGTTGAGTCGAAAAGGTTGAGGCTGCGTTTGAGTTCAGACATTGGTTAATCGTTAATCGTTAATCGTTATTCGTTATTCGTTATTCGTTATTCGTTATTGTTTTGTTTGATGGGTTGTAAAAGTTTGAGTTTTTAGAATTCGTGATAAAAGTATGTTTTTTCGGTATAAATTTGTGCTTTTTACTGAGGGGATGAAATTCTTCTTAAAATTGAAAATATGAAAATTGTCTTCATGGGAACGCCTGAATTTGCAGTTGCGTCCTTAGATATTTTAATAAAAAACGGTTTTGATGTCGTTGCAGTGATTACGGCAACCGATAAACTCGGTGGGAGAGGAGGGAAGCAAGTTTTGCAATCTGCCGTTAAACAATACGCTGTGGCGCATAATTTGCCTGTTTTGCAACCTAAAAAGTTGAAAAACCCTGAATTCATTGAAATACTGAGGGGTCTTGAAGCCGACCTTTTTGTGGTTGTGGCGTTCCGAATGTTGCCCGAAATCGTTTGGACGATGCCGCCTTTGGGGACGATAAACGTACATGGTTCTTTGTTGCCTAAATATCGTGGGGCTGCGCCGATTAACTGGGCGGTCATAAATGGTGAAAAAGAAACAGGTGTCACAACGTTTTTTCTAAAACATGAAATTGATACAGGTGATGTTATTTTTAGAGAAAAACTACCTATTGGCGAGGATGAAACAGTAGGCGAAATACATGATAAAATGATGCTAGTTGGTGCAGAAACGCTTTTGAAAACGGTACAAGCCATTGATAATCAAAATGTTGTGCCACAACCGCAACCCAATGAAGCGGCAACTCATGCACCTAAAATTTTCCATGAAACATGTCAAATAAACTTTACAAAGACAGCGACTGAAGTGCATAATTTTGTACGTGGTTTATCGCCATATCCGACTGCTTGGACGGTTTTAGAGGGTTTAAAATTAAAGATTTTTAGAACATCTAAGGAAATTACTCCCCCTCCCCGAAGTATCGGGATGCAAGCACAGTATGAAGCAGGAAAATTGTTTTCAGATGGTAAAAGTTATTTGAAAATTGCTTGTTCAGACGGTTTTATCCACCTTTTGGATATTCAATTAGAAGGACGAAAACGGATGTTAATTCGTGATTTTTTGAATGGATATCAGGTTGAGATACAAAATATTACGCCTCATTCCACCTAATATTGATGACTTGTCTTGCGTTTCTACGAATTAATAGCTTCTTTTGCAGCAGCAACTACTTTTGCAGTATTTCCGACAAAAACTTCATCACCTACAACGATAACTGGGCGTTTCAAAAAAGTGTATTCTTCAAGTATCAAACGACGATAATCTTTTTCTGTAAGCGTTTGTTCATGCAAACCCATAGACCGAAATTTTAATGCACGACGACTGAATAAGGCTTCATAACTACCTACCTTCGCCGCCCAAATATCTAAATCGTCAGCAGAGACGTTTTCGGTTTTTATATCTTGAAAGGCACAAGCCGCCTCAACAGCACCTGTTTCTTTGATGATGCGTTGACACGTATTGCAACTCGAAAGGTGAAAAATATTTTTCATAAACAATTGATAATTAAACTTTTAGATAAAATATGGTTTACTCCGATTCTGAACTTATATTACGTCCTGATGGCAGCATTTACCATTTAAACTTGCTGCCAGAGCATGTTGCGCCCATCGTTTTTACGGTCGGCGACCCTGAAAGAGTGGGCGAAGTTAGTAAGCATTTTGATAAAATTGACATACAACGCAATCACCGTGAGTTCGTAACACACGTAGGTACACTTAGAGGACAGCGCGTTATGGTGGTTTCGACGGGCATCGGGACAGACAATATAGATATTGTGATGACTGAATTGGATGCTTTGGTTAATATTGACTTTACAACCCGCACTGCCAAAACGGAATTGACCCCCCTCAGTATTATTCGCATCGGTACTTCGGGCAGCATACAGGAAGCCATAGACGTTGATTCGATTGTCGTTTCAGAGATGGCTGTGGGTCTCGATAATCTGATGCACTTTTATGATGCGCCTCAACAGACAAAAGAATTTGATTTGGCGGATCAATTGGCAGACTATTTGGAATCAAAAAGCGAGGACTTGGTTTTGATGCCTTATGTTTTTTCGGCAGATAAAAAATTATTACAATTGTTTGATAAAGTACAATTTGCAAAAGGAATAACCGTTACTTCGCCTGGATTTTATGCGCCGCAAGGCAGAATACTGAGGGGGAGTGCTACAGAGCCAAATCTTGTGAAACTTCTGAATGGTTTCAAAATGAAAAATGGATCTTTGACTAATTTTGAAATGGAAACGGCGGGTATTTACGGAATGGCACGACTTTTAGGGCATCAAGCAGTTTCGATTTCTACTATTTTAGCGAACAGAATCACAGGTCGTTTCAGTGAAAATCCAAAGCAAGCAATCGAAAGAATGATTGAACAGGTATTGAAAATCATTATACCTTAATTTATTTTTAGGAAAAGGACAGTTTGTAAATATTTTTTAGTAAATGTCGATTTTGATAATGTATTGATAGTCAATGAAATACGGTTTAGTAAATAAATAACTGCAACTTTGTTGTAAAAAAAATAAAAAAAAGTTCATACCATTTTTTGAAATTTCAAGAGGTGTTATAAATTTGACCCTAAATTACGAATTTATATAAAACAAGAATCACTCTCTACCTCAAATTTGGAAGTAAAGCCTCCACATAAAAAATCTCGTAGCATGGCTAATAAAGTTTCTAGACCCAAACTCGTCAAAGACTGGGATAAAATGCCCAAGGAAATCGTTGCGGCGATTAAAGCGGAATACCCGAATGGTTTTTCGCATAAATTAATTAATTACACCACACCAAAAGGTGAAAAGGTATTGGCATTGCCCTACGATACAGAGGATATTGCCTACCTCGTGCGTGTCACTGTTATGGAATCAAAAAATGTTTTCAAAGGTGATGACGACGACGACGACGATGTGGTCGCAGTAAAAGCACCTCGTGAAGACCTCGACCTCGATGGATTGGATATTGATGGATTGAAAGAGGAAGATGATTCTTTCAGTGGTGGAGATGACGATGACGATGAATATGTCTCGCCAGCACGCCGCCGTCGCAGTAGCAACGACGATGACGACGATGATGATGATTATTAATCTGAATCGAGCCAAAAATAGTAGATATTTTGTTTGCTAACCCTGATGTTCATGGGTTAAAATAAAAGAAGTGTAAAAAAATCACCTGATGCAGTTTGCCGTTGGGTGATTTTTTATTTTATCGCCTACCGACCTTGTTTCGTCGTTTTTTTTCTTATATTTGATTATTGTGGAGAACTTTTGTAGAACTTAAATGGCTTTAAGACTGTCTAAGAGAATGTAGCGTTTAGTATTTAAACAATTATCTGCCTTGACAATATCACTTAAACAGAAAAAATCATGTTGTACTTTTTGAAAAGGGTCATATTTGATGAATTTCATTTTCAAATTCAAAAACCACATAGAATGGATCACGAACAAAAAAGAGAGAAAGCGGACAATATCGTCTTGAATCATGTTGGCTTTGCGGCCTCGGCGGCGTTTTTACCTTTTCCAGTTGCCGATATTGCGGCTGTGAGTGCAGTGCAGTTGAATATGTTGCGGCAATTGTCTTCTTTATACCGCATTGGATTTATTGACTCGATTGGCAAAAATGTCATTTCTGCCATCGTCGGCGGCAGTATTGCCCGTTTGGGTGCGAGTTTGATAAAACTTATACCAGGTGTCGGTACTTTTATTGGTGAAGTGACGATGCCTGTATTGTCGGCTGCTTCAACTTATGCGCTCGGACAAGTTGTTGCCAGTCATTTTGCAAAAGGCGGCACATTAGAAGATTTCGACTTGCGTTCAGCACGGCGCAAATACGACGACGAGATTAAAAAAGGTAAAGAAGTGGCTAAAGAAACGATTGTCAAAGTTGAAGTTACGGAAGATGATGTCGTGTCAAAGCTCAAAAAACTGTCTGAACTCAAAGGCGCAGGGATTTTGACAGAAGAGGAATTTACGCAAATGAAAGCGAAATTGCTGGCGCAGATGTAATTGTTTTTTGAACACTGATTGGGCTGATTACGCTGATTTGCGCTGATTTTTT